>JBGPLF010000120.1:0-11937 GCA_041486265.1 bacterium | reverse complement strand
GCTTCCCGTCGGCTTGCCGGTGGACGCGCTCGGATGGGCCGGCCCAATCCTGGAGCAGCGGATGGTCGAGATGCTCGAGGGCGCGGCCGCGGGGTTCTCGGGCTCGGCTCGCCTTGAAGGAGAGCCGGTGGCTCGCGTCACGCTCACCGTGGGCGCACGGGATTCGAGGGTGATCAGGGACATCGGGGTGCGCTTCCGGTCGTCCTCGATCCCGTCCCTGCTGCTCCAGGGTCATGCCCCGCAGGTCGCCTCGATGGCCGAACCGCTCCGGGGCCTGCCCGTCGTGTTTGCCCAGGCGCAGCGCGTGCGCCTGGAGGCGCTCATCGGCAGCCGTCTGGCGGCCTACGCGCCGGTGCGAGACTACGCGATCGTAGCCCGCCCGGTGCTGCAGATCGCCGAAGTCACCACGCTGACGGTGCTCGCCGAATCGTCGCTGTACCGTGGGCGTGTCGAGGTGCGGCTGAACTTCGGCACCCAGGCCCCTCCCACCGATGTGCGGGCTCACCTGGGGCGGGCGTTCGGATCGCTTGAACCGTTTGTGGAGTTCACCCTCATCCCGTCGAATCTCACATGGCAGACGGCCGTCGGCGCCCAGTTCGAGGTGGGACCGAAGATCGTCCTCGGCGCGAAGACGCGGTTCGATGCGACCGGCGTAGAGCCGTTCATGATCATCAAGCTCTCGCCCGACCTGCAAATCCATGGGATGTACACCCCGTCCCCCGATGTGCTGGAGGGGACGCTGTCCTACCGGGTCAACGAGTTCTTTTCGTGGGAGGCTGTCGCGACATCCCGCGGCATCGTCTGGTTACGCCTCGTCAGTAATCTATAGAGGGCCGACGGCGGAGCGCCGGAGCGCGTTGACATCGTACGGTACAATGAGTTGGTGCTCTTGAAGGATTAGCTAGGTAGAGAGGGTTCGAAGGAGGCCGTCACATGCGAGCGAGTGCACGTGGGATTGTCATTGCGGTCGGCTTGATCGTGATCCTGGGCATTGGTGGCTACCTGGCCTGGCGCGCCGTGCCCGTCGGCGGCCAGTCGTTTGCCGTCGGGTACGTCGACATGCCGCGCGCGCTCGACAGCCACCCGCGCAAGGCGAGTTCGGAGCGCGCCCTGCAGGAGTTCTTCCAGGCCAAGCAGCGAGAGTTCCAGGAGCGCGGCAAGGCCATGACGGCATTCCAGCGCCAGGAGCTCGACCGCCAGTTGCAGCAGCAGATCCTGGAAAAGCGCGGCGAACTCCTCGGCGGTCTCGACAAGGAGATTCGCGCCACTGTGGAGAGCGTCGCCAGGCAGGCGGGCGTCACCGTGGTACTGGACCGGTCGGTCGTGCTGTACGGTGGCACCGACCTCACCGACGCGGTCATCAAGCAGATCAAGGGCAAGTGATCAATCGGCGCCTTCGCGTTGCTGGGCTCCTCCTGGTCGCCGCCATCACCCTGACCGGGTGCCGGCCCCAGGGGACGTCGGCGCCCGTGCCCACCGCGACCCCGTCTCCGGAGGCGGTCGTCACGCCCCGGGGCACGCGCGTGGGCGTGGTCGACCTGGATGCGATCATTCGCGCCCACCGGCGGTGGCCTGAACTCGCGGCGCTGTTGAAGAAGATCGGCGAGGTCCAGGTGCGGCTCGCGAGCCCGCCGCCGCCGCCCGATCTCCCCAAGGTGGCGAATATCAATCTCCAGGATGAGGCCGATCGCCTGCAGGGGTCGATGCGGGCAGAGCTCGACGCCATACACGCCCAGATGAACCGGCGCCTGGAGGCGTACGTGAACGACTTGCGCGCCGAGCAGGAAGGGAAGCTGGCCGACAAACAGCGCGAACTCAATGAAGAACTCCAGCGGGCCATCGAAGGCAAGCGGGACGAACTTCAGCGCGAGCTGGAGAAGGTAGAACTCGCCACGATGGCCGAGTACCGCATCCCGCTGGCCAACATCCGGATCAAAGGCGATGTCCTCGGGGTCAACAACGAGGAGGAGGCCAAGAAGCTCACCGCGGAGGCCGACCGGATCACAAAGGAGCGCGACGAAAAGATCCGGGCGAAGTCCGAAGCCCTCGAGAAGGCGCTGGAGGAATTCCAGAAGGCCAAGGCTGCTGAGGCCGAGTCGCAGTTCAACACCCTGGCCGGGGCGTTGGAAGAGGATGCCAAGACCAGGCTGGCCGCCAGGCAGGATGAGGCCAACGCGCAAATGAACGCGGAGGTCCGCAGTCGCGAGGAGGCGCTCCGCGCCGCCATGGACGCCAGGAAGAAAATGCTCGAGGGTGGGGTGCAGGAGCAGTATCGGGCCGCCCAGGAGCGATATGCCAGGCAACTACAGGCCGAGGCGGTCCGGCTGCAGGCCGAATTGCAGGCCTTGACGGAGCAGCGTGCTCGGCTGGTGGATAGCGTGCTGGCGGAGGTCAGGATCGAAGTGGCCTCGGCAGCGCAGGCGGAGAAGGTCGACGTGGTGCTGACCCGGGTGGTGGCCCACACCGACGCCCTCGACCTGACACCGTCCGTCATCGCGAAGCTCAAGCGATAAGCGAGGATCTGGACGTGAGGACCGGGGACGTGAGGATGAAACACCGAGGGACGATGCTCGGCGCACTGCTGCTCCTGGCAGTCGCGGTGGGAACGGCGGGGTGCACCAGTGGCCAGATTGGTGCGGTCGACAGCCGGCGCATTCTGAGCGAGAGCGCCAGGGCGCTGCGCTATCAGAAGGCAATCGACGACCGGGAACGCGCCATGACCACCGATCTCCAGTTGTTGGTCACGCAGCTCTCCAAGGAGGACCTGGACGCCCGCCGCACACAATACTTTCGTGAACTGCAGGGGATGCGCGCCGAACTCGAGGACACGCTGAATCGCGAGCTTCGCGATGCGATCCAACAAGTGGTACGAGAAAAGCGCCTGCGCGGCGTGCTGGTCAGCGGACCGATCATTTACGGCAAGGCGGGCACGGTGATCGACATCACGCAAGATGTCATCGACCGGCTGAAGTAGCCGTTCCGGGCGGCGGCAGGAGACGCCATGAAGCTCGCGCACCTCGCGCGCCTCGCGCGGGCGGACCTGGTCGGTGAGGGTGACGTGGAGATCGTGGCCGTCACCGATCTGGAGCACGCGCATCCCCACGCCCTCGTGATGGTCGCGGATTCCCGGCAGGTGCCGGCGGCCGAGGCCTCCCCAGCCGCCGCGCTGCTCGTCAGTCCCAGCGCCCCCGCCATGACGAAGCCGACGCTGCGGGCGGCGAACCTTCGCGCGGCGTTTGCCCGATTGCTCTGGGCGTTTGCGCCGCCCGCGCAGGTCGAGGCCGGCGTTCATCCGACTGCGGTGATCGCCCCCGACGCGGAGGTGGGGCCCGGCGTGCAGATCGGTCCTCACGCGATCGTGGATGCCGGCGCCGCAATCGGAGCGCGGACCGTGATTGGGGCAGGGACCGCGATCGGGGCTCGGGCAAGGATCGGCGCCGACTGTCTGTTTCATCCACGGGTGACGGTCTATCCCGGATCGATCATCGGGGACCGCGTGATCATCCACAGCGGCGCGGTGGTCGGGAGTGATGGATTCGGGTATGCGACTGAGGACGGCGTGCATCTAAAGATTCCCCATCTCGGGCACGTGGTGATTGAGGACGATGTGGAGATTGGCGCAAACACGACGGTGGATCGCGCCACTCTCGGCCAGACGCGCATCGGCCGGGGCACGAAGGTGGACAACCTGGTGCAGGTGGGGCACAACGTCGTGATCGGAGAAGGCGCGTTCATCGTGGCCCAGGCGGGCATTGCGGGCAGCGTGACGATCGGTCCCGGCGCGATCCTGGCCGGCCAGGCGGGGATTGGCGATCACCTTACCATCGGCGCCGGCGCGCGCGTACTGGCACAGGGTGGGGTCACGAAGGATGTGCCCGCCGGAGTGACGGTGTCCGGGTACCCCGCGCGGGCACACCGTGAACAGTTGCGCTTGGAGGCGGAGATCCGCCGGCTGCCCGAACTGCTGGCGCGCATCGAGGCCCTGGAGGGACACACTGCCGATCCGCCCGGGCGACGCTCGAGCCGCGGCCGCAGGTCATGACCCGTCGCCGGCGCGGCGGTGCGGCACTCGCGGGCGCGCTGGCCCTCCTGATCCTCCTGGCCCCGGCCGGGCCGGCGGCGAGCGCCCCAGGCGAGATTGCCGTGACGCAATTCGCGGGACGGCCGCCGGGGGCTGAGTTGAAGGTTCGGGGACAGCCCGTGATCCGGCTGCTCGGCACCGATGCGGGGCGCCGTCTCCAGAGCGCGGCCAGGCGCCTGGATCCGCTGCTGGGGCCTTCGGTGGCCATCACGACCGCGGCCACACGCACCTCGGCGCGCCTGGTCGTCAATGACCAGGTGGTGCTGACGGTAAGGCGCACCGATGCGGCGCTCGCGCGGACCACGCCGGCGCTGCTCGTCGGCCAGTGGGCCGACGCGCTCGACGCGGCCCTCGCCGTCCGGCCCATCACGCTGTCGCGGACCGGGGTCGTGCTCTCACCTGGTCGCGAGGCCGTCGTGACGGTCAGCACGATGCTCTCCGGTCCCGTCGTCATGGGCGGATTCGATCAGCAGGTCGCGGAGGTCCGACCCGTCGGAGGCGAGGTGAGGATCGTCGGCAAGAATCCGGGCAACACGATCGTCCCGCTGCGCATCGGACCCTATCGCGCGCAGGTGGCCGTCTCGGTGCGGCGCCCGGCCGGCGTGATCCCTGCAGAGACTGAGGCGATCGTGACCGGTCTGCCGGCCACGACCGATCTGATCCGGGAGGCCGTCGAGCGCCGGTTGCTGGAAGCCGTCCGGCGCGAGCCCGGCGCGACGATGGATCTGGGCGAGATCACGGTGGGGGCGTCCCTGGCGCCCGGCGCGTCCGCGGCGGTCTCCGTCGCGGTGGCCGTTCGCAGTCCGTACGCCGGCCCCGTGGAGGGGACCGTGCGCGTCAGAGTGAGGAACGAGCCGGTACGGCTGGCCGATCCCGATGTCCTGCTGGTGAGCAACCGGCCCGAGACCATCACGGGCAACGGTCTGCTCTTTCAAGAAACGCTGGCACCGGGCAGGCCGGCGCGGCTGCTGTATCACCACATGAACGGCTCGTCCACGCAGGCGCGGGTGCTCAAGATCACGCTCAGCAATCCCGGCACGGCGCGTGCCCGCGTTCATTACCTGAGCGGGCACGCGGGCCCGTCGTCCGACCCGGTGTCCATCGGCTACACATCCACCGCGCGATTCCTCGAGGCGCTCGTCGCCGCCCGCGGCTACGTCGTCGAAGTCCCCGCGCGCGGCGTGACGACCTTTACGGCGTACACGCTGGCGCCGCTCGCCCTGGTATCCGGGCTGATGCAGTTCCAGGTGCTCGACGGCGGGCCGGTGGATCTGACGGTCCATGTGCGGCTGCCCTATCTCCTCGATCAGACCGTGACGGCCGATCTCGGGTCGTGGGCGTTTCCCCATCCCCGCGGGACGTTTCCTGGTTCGGTCGTGGAGATTGTGCGGGACGTGGCGGCCGACCAGCCCGCGCCAATCGCGGACCTCGGCGTCATGTCGAATCTGCGCGACGTGCGGACGGGAGAACCCCTGACCGGCGACTACGGCGTGCTTTACCGGATCCGCCTGCGCCTGGTGAACCCGACAGACCACGAGGTGACGACGGGGTTCGTCGCCAACGCCGCCGGCGGGCTCGCACGCGGCCTGTTTCTGATCGACGGGACCCCGGTGGACGTGGGGTTGATCAAGGCGGCCGAGGACCGCGAGGTCGCGGCCTTCACCATGGCTCCCGGGAGCCGCCGTGAGATCGTCGTCCTCACCATGCCGGTCGCGGGCTCGTTCTACCCCGTCCGGCTCGCCCTGCGACCGCGATGACACAAGACGCCTTCCAGCAGACGATCGTCCGGTCGGTTGCGGTGTCCGGCACGGGCCTTCATACTGGAACGCCGTCCGTGGCGCGCCTGATGCCCGCGCCGCCGCGGGCCGGGATCTCGTTCCGCCGCGTCGACGTGACGGGCGCACCCGTGATTCCCGCCCGATTGGATGAGGTGGTAGCCACCGGACGTGGTGTGGTGTTGGGCCGGCTGGCACGCGTCGCAACCGTGGAACACCTCTTGTCTGCGGCGCGGGGGCTGGGCATTGACAATCTGACGGTGGATCTCCAAGGTGAGGAATTGCCCTGCGGCGATGGGAGCGCGCAGGTCTTCGTCGAGGCCCTTGAACGCGCCGGCGCGGTCCGGCAGGACGCGGCGCGGCAGCCGATCGTCCTCGGGGCCGCGGTGTGGGTCACCGGCAAGACCAGTATCATCGTCGCGGTGCCCGCGCCCGAGTTCAGCGTCACGTACGTCGCGACCGCCGACGGCGCGGCGCTGGCGCCGCAGATCGCGGAGTTTCGGGAGGAGACAGACGACTACGCCCGCGTGATTGCCCCGGCGCGTACGTGGGGCCTGGCGGCCGAGGTCGAATCCCTTCGGGCGCGCGGCCTGGCGCGGGGCGCGTCGCTGTCCTCGGTCCTGGTCATCGGTCCCGAGGGTTTCGTGAACGAGCCGCGCTTCCCCAACGAGATGGCCCGGCACAAGATCCTCGACGCGGTCGGCGACCTGGCGCTGCTGGGCCGGCCGCTGCAGGCGCATGTCGTGGCCGTGCGCGCCGGACACGGCCTCCACATCGCGCTGGCCCGCGAGATTGCTCGGACTCTGAGTGAGCGCCACGATGCGTGAACAGGCGATCACGCGGCCCGGCCGGCAGATCGAGGCGCAGGCCCGGACCCGGGTGGAGGGGCAGGTGGTGGCGAAGGGAACACTTGAGGAGTTCGAGATGGCGATATCCACGGGCATCAGCGATGCAGGAGCCAGATAGTCAGGTGCCGGGCGCCATCGTGCATCCGACGGCGGTGGTGCATCCGAGTGTGGACCTCGGTGATGGGGTCGAGGTGGGCCCCTACGCGATCATCGGCTCCGACTCGGTGATCGGCGCCGGGACGGTGGTCGGTCCCCACTGCGTAGTTCACGACCACGTCGCGCTCGGGCGCAACAATCAACTGACGGCGCACGTGGTCATCGGCGGGCGGCCGCAGGACAAGGCGTACCGCGGCGAGCGGACCGGCGTCGTCATCGGCGACGACAATATCTTCAGCGAGTTCGCCAGCGTGGACCGCGCCACCGGTGAGGGAAACGAGACGCGCATCGGCGACGGCACGTACATCATGTCGTGCGTGAAGATCAGCCACAATTCCATCATCGGCAACGGCGCAATCGTCGTGAGCGGCTCCCAGCTCGGCGGATGGGTGCACCTGGAAGAGTACGCCTACGTCGGCGGCATGTCGGGCGTGCACCAGTTTTGCCACATCGGCCGCCTGGTCATGGTGGCCGGCCACTCGGCCGTGCGGCAGGATGTCCCGCCGTACGTGATGGTCGCGGGCTTCCAGGCCCGTGCAGTCGGGCTCAACCTGGTTGGGCTCCGTCGCAATGGCGTGTCGCCGGCCGACCGGCTGGCGCTGCGGCGCGTCTTCAGACTGTTCTTCCGGTCGGGGCTCCCCATGGCCGCCGCGATGCAGGCGATCGAGGCGGAAGGCGGCAACGGTATTCCGACGCAGGACTTCCTGGCGTTCGTCCGCGCCGCCAGAGGACGCAATCGAGGGATCGTACGGTGGCAGAGCGAGACGGCATCGTAGGCCTGCTGGCGGGGACGGGATCCTTCCCCGAGGTGGTCGCCGAGGCGATTAAAGCCCGGGGACACTCGCTGGTGTGTGTGCAGGTCGCCGGCGATTCACCCGCGCTCCCGGCCATTGCCGATCACTACCGTCGGTGCCCGCCCGGCGCGCTCGGCGAGGTCTTGGGGACGCTACAGGCTCACCGCGTTGATGAAGTGCTGGTCGCCGGCCGGTTCTCCCGCCTCGACCTGCTGGCGGAAGGCGATGCGCTCAGGGACGCCGAGATGACGCGCGACGCCGACAACCGCGACGTGCCGTTGCTCGAGCGGCTGGCCGCCCTGCTCGCCGCCCGGGGTATTGTGCTGGTGGATCAGACCCGGTTCGTCGGGGATCTGCTGGCGCCGCCCGGCGTGCTGACGGTCCTGGGGCCCACGCCGGCGGAAGCGGCGGATCTGACCTTCGGGCGGATGGTCGCACGGCGCCTGGCCGACCTCGACGTGGGTCAAACGATCGTGCTCCGGTGTGGGGTGATCCTTGCCGTCGAGGCTGCCGAGGGCACCGACGCGACGATCCGCCGCGCGGGCGCCATGGTCCCCGGCACCGTCGTCGTCAAGGCGAGCCGGAACTATCAAGACCCCAGATTCGACATCCCCGCCATCGGACCGGAGACCATCGCGGTGATGCGGGAGGCGGCCGCCCGGGTGATCGGCATCGACGCGCATCGGACCCTGCTGATCCACCGTGGCCAGATGATCGCCGACGCCGACGCCGCCGGGATCACGATCGTCGCGGCCGACGCCCCGCCGTTGGGCAGTCCGGTGCATGCCCACTCCTAGGAGCGGGGGCCGCATCTTCCTCCTCGCCGGCGAAGTCTCGGGCGATCTCCACGGCGCGGACCTGGCGCGCGAGCTCCGCGCGCTCCATCCGGCCGTGCGTCTGGAAGGCACCGGCGGCCGCCGGATGGCCGCCGCCGGGGTCACGCTGGTGGAGGACAGCAGCACCTGGGGTATCATGGGTTGGGTGGATGCCGCGCGGCAGGCGCGGCCGTTCCTCCGCCGGCTCAATCGCACCTACGCGCGGCTTCTGGCTGATCCTCCCGATGTGCTGGTGCCGATCGATTTCTCCGGGTTCAACCTCGCGCTGCTGCGGCGTTTCGGCGGACGCATCAAGACCGTCTACTATGTCCCGCCGATGGTGTCGATCCGCCGCGGCAACCGCGCCGCGCGCGTGGGCGCGCTGGGCGCGCGCCTGCTCGCGATCTTCCCTTTTGAGGCCGAAGCCTACCGGCGTGTCGGCGCGGACGTGACCTTTGTTGGGCATCCCTCGGTGGACCTGCGGGATGCGGTCGAACCGGCCGATCGCGTTCGTGCGCGGCTCGGCGCGGGTCCCACGTCGCCGGTGCTCGGGCTCTTGCCGGGCAGCCGACAGCAGGAACTGGACTTCCTGCTGGGACCGATGTTGGACGCGGCGCGGCGGGTCCGCGCCGTCCATCCTGATCTCGCGATCCTGCTGGCGCTGGCGTCGCCGATCTTTCGCGAGCGGGTCGAGTCGGAGGCCGCGGGGTCCGGCGTGCCGGTGACGATCATCGACGGCGCGCGCGACGTCATGGCGGCGAGCACGGTGCTGTTGATGGCCTCTGGGACGGCGGCGGTCGAAGCCATGGTCCTGGGCGTGCCGATGGTGGTGACCTATCGTTCCTCGTGGGTGAACTGGTGGATCGCGCACCTGGCGGTCCACACGCGATGGGCGTCCATTCCCAACATCATGGCCGGCGAGACCGTGGTACCGGAACTCTTGCAGAACCGGGCGACCCCGGAGCAGATGAGCGCCGTCGTGATCGCGTTGCTCCGCGACCCCGCGGCGCTGGCATCGATGCGCGACCGCCTCCAGCGGCTGGCCGCGGCGCTCGGCCCACCGGGTGCGCCGCGGCGCGCGGCCGCAGAAGTGCTTACCGCGCTGGGCGTTCCGGCCTTGAAGGCCGATTTGGCCATCAAATGAGATGAGGCCGTTGTTGGCGGAGGCGTAGCGTTCATGTCGGGCAGCGGCCGGTGGGTTCTGATCGGCCTCGTGATTGCCATCATCCCTCTCGTCATCTGGGCGCTGCTGCAGGCGCCTGCGACGGCGCCCGGTCGAAGGGGTGCAGCGAGCGGTCCGGTCGCCCCGCCGACACCGGCGCGGCCGTCCCCGAGTCCCACCCCCGCCCGGATTCCGCCGGTGCAGGTCGAGCACACCGCGATCTCCACCGTGGACGAGGGCGGCCGGCCCCAATGGGACATTCATGCCGAGTCGGTGACCGTGGACGGCGTCCGTGGTACCGCGGCCCTGACAACTGTCGAGGGCACGTACTTTCAGGCCGGCCAGCCCTCGGTGATCTTCATGGCGCCACGGGGAACGTTCTACATCACGAGCCGGAATGTGATCCTGACCGGAGGAGTGCGCGCCCGCGCCTCGTCGGGCCGAACCCTCGAAGCCGATGAGGTCAAATGGTTTCCCAAGACCAAGCAGATTGAGGCGACCGGGTCGGTCGTCCTGCGCCAGAAGGGGCTGACGGCCTGGGCCGACCGGGTGACCGCCGACGCGTCGCTTGAACACTACAAGTTGAGTGGGAACGTCCGTGTCCAGGCATCCGAGTAGGCGGCCCTCGATCGGGAGCGCGGGGGTTGCCCTCCTGATCTTGTGGATCCTCGCGGCGGGCACGCCGGCTCGTGCGCAGGGGCAGCCGGCCCCGTCGCCCGTCGAGATCAGCGGCGCCACGCTCGTCGAGTACGACGACGCGACCGGTGTCGTGCGCGCCCAGGGATCGCCCGTCGTCGTGACGCGCGGCAGCACGGTGCTGCGGGCACCCAGGCTGCGGTACGATCAGCGCGCGCGGGTGATCACCGCCGAGGGAGGGGTGGACCTGACCGATCCAGATCTGGCGGTCAGGGCCGACGCGGCGGAACTGCGGCTGGCCGACGATCGCATCCGGGCGCAGGGAGACGTGCGCGTGCGCGGCGTACGCGGCGGGCAGAGCACGACGCTGGCCGCGCCGGAGGTTGAGGGGTCACTGCGGACCCGACGGTTCACCGCGACGGGCGGGGTGACGGTATCCCGTGGCGAGTGGACCCTCACCGGACGTCGCGTGGACTACGACGACGGGACGCGGGTCGCCCTGGTGACGGGCGAGCCGAAGGCTCAATTTAAAGACACGACGATGACGGCACAGATCATCACGCTGTTCGTCGCGGATGAGACCGCACGCGCCGAAGGATCGGTCGTCGTGCGCCGGGGGAACCTCGTGGGCACGGCTCCGCGGGCGGACGTGTTCGCACGCGACAACCGGGCCGTCCTCTCCGGCGGGGCGCGCGTCGACCGCGGGCCGGATCGCATCGTGGCCGACGTCATCGAGATCGACCTCGAGGGGACACGCGTGACTGCGCGCGGGACGTCCCAACTGACCGTTGTGCCGCCGTAGCGGGGGTCCGGATGCTGGCAGCCAAAGGACTCTACAAGCATTTTGGGGACCGCACCGTGGTTGACGGCGTGGATCTCTCCGTCGAACGCGGCGAGATCGTCGGCCTGCTGGGGCCGAACGGCGCGGGCAAGACGACGACGTTCTACATGGTCGTGGGGCTGATCCGTCCCGACGGGGGCGACATCTGGCTGGACGACGAGCCGATCACCAACCTGCCGGTCCACCTGCGGGCGCGCCGGGGAATCGGCTATCTGAGCCAGGAGCCGTCGATCTTTCGCGGCCTGACGGTCCGGGAGAACATCCAGGCCGTGCTCGAAGCGACACGCGTCCGCGGGAAGGCGCGGGCCGAGATGATTTCCTCGCTGCTGGAAGAGTTCGAGCTGACCGGGCTGCGCCGTCAGCTCGGCGCGACCCTGTCCGGCGGCGAGCGGCGCCGCGTTGAGATCGCCCGGGTGCTGGCCATGCAGCCATCGTTCATCCTGCTGGACGAGCCGTTCACCGGCGTGGACCCCAAGTCGGTCGCCGAGATCCAGGAAGTGGTGGTGCGACTCCGCGATCGGGGGCTCGGCGTGGTCATCACCGATCATAACGTCCGGGACACCCTGGCCATCACCGACCGCGCGGAGATCATCCACGAAGGTCGGATCCTGTTCGCCGGCACCGCCGAGGAGATTATGGCCAGCGAGGACGCCCGGCGCTTCTACCTGGGCGAACACTTCCGCCTCTGATCCCCATGCGCCTCATCGACCGCTACATCCTCCGCGAGGTGGCCGGCATCTTCATCTTTGGGGTCGCCGTCTTCACGTCATTGCTGCTGGTCAACCATCTCTTTTTCCTGGCCCGGCTGGCGGCCGAGGCCGGGGTCCCG
>JBGPLF010000119.1:0-11976 GCA_041486265.1 bacterium | reverse complement strand
CCTCGATCAGCATGACGCCGGTCATTCCCATGATAATATAACCGAACTTCTCTCCAACATAACCCAAAGCAACGGCGGCAACTGTCAGCAACAATGCATGTACCCGGCCGGCCCGGTGCAGATGCCAGAGGCTCGCCAGAAAAGACATCCCTTCCGCAAGATGGAGGTTCAATCCCTGCACCAGCATCAGAACGGTCCAAAAGGTGAGCAAGCTGAAAGCTCTCGTCATCACGTAGCCGATGTCACCAAGAATTACTGGAGACAGGATCCATGCGCTAATCCAGACGTATACCGCGTATCCGTACCAAAACCCGATGGCATTCATTCCAGCAAGCACCGATACATCGTCCGTCGACGACCGCCGTGCGAAGAGCCTGAGGAAGATGGGGACCAGTCCAACGACCATGAAGAGGGCCAACCCACCGTTCCAAAGACCCACGAAGGCAACAACCGGTCGCAGCGTAAAGGCACCAAGTTGTCTGAGGCGGACTTCGAGCCATTCACCTACGGTAGCCATGACGAGCAACATCAAGGCGAGGGTAAGGTTCGAACGAGTGAGGCCCGCGAGCCCGATGCCGAGAGAGACTCCCGCGATCAGCGTCAAGAGCGCCTGGGCCATCCTGAAGGAATGACGCGTCATCATCCTGCCGGCAACTCTCCGGACGTCGGCGGGTGCACGACTCTCCGCCTGCTCGCAAGGGTCTCAACGGAAGAGCCTTCTTCTAGCGTTCCCAAATAGGCATCGACAACGTCCGGATCGAACGACCGTCCTCTCTCCGAGGTGACGTACGACACGACTGAGGTGAAAGGAAACGCCGCCGTGTACGGAAAGGACCCGGAGGCCATCGAGTCCACGGCCTCGGCAAGCGCAAGGATCCGCGCACCGAGGGGGATCGCTTCTCCCCTTAGCCCACCCGGATACCCCGCGCCATCGTAACGCTCGTGGTGGCAGAGAATCATCTCGGCGATCTCCTTGTTCGGCAACTCCTTGGCGATCTCCGAGCCAACTCGTACGTGGTCACGCAGGGAATCAGTGTCTTCCGGCGTGAGCACGGGACGGTCAAGAACGTCATCTTTGCCGATCATGCCAACATCGTGCAGCAGCGCGGCGAACTCGATGGATTCTGATTCCGGTTCGCTCACATGCATTTCCCTCGCAACAGACACAGCAATGTCGGCTACCCGCCGGGCATGCCCCTTGCCCAGAGGGAAATTCGCGTCGGTCGCCACGACAAGGCCATCGACGATCTGAGCGTAGAGTCGACGGCGCTTGACGTATAGGTCCAGTCCACTCCATTGGAACGGCAACAACCCCAGATACAGGAGGATCAGAGCAGAGTGCACTTTGGTATAGAAAAAGGCCAGTGCAATTGCCGTGGGAATGCTGAGGAGGTTCTGCCAAAAGAGGTACTTAACGCCATTGAACCATGTGCTAAGGAATGGAGTCCCCTTCCACTGGCTGAGCGGAATACTGACAAAGAGATTGTTCGCCACTTGGCTGACAAGGGGAGCCGCCAAAAGGGCAAGAAACACCGACAACTCACCGATGCGTTGAGGGCCTCCACCAAGCCACCTAAATACAGACGCTCCCAGGGCTACACTGAGCGCTAACTGGGCTCCGTTAAAAAGAGCCCGCCAGGGTACCCAGCCCCTCGAATATACGTCTCCGATGGTCCTCCCGGCCACGCAAAGAAGAACGGCAGTTGGTGGGTTGAACACGTACATAGCCACGTATGTGAGAACCGCGCTCGGCGTCAAAGAGGGCCCACGAGGGCCGGGAACTCGGAGTGAATACGCCCAGACCAGCAAGGGGAAATAGACGAGCAATCGGGGCCACTCGCGCCAACCTATCTCGTGAGCGAAAACTACGACGCCCACAGCTGCGACAGAAAGAAGGGCCAATGTGTAGGACTGAAACGAGCGTGACAGCGTCAGCATGACTGGGTCCGACAAGAAAAAGAAAACCAGACCGACAGCCTAGATTCCAACATCGCCGCCGAGCAGCAACCCACGAGCAAAACCGTTGCTGACAGTCCGAACGACCTTCACGTGTCACCTTGAATGCGCCGCTTTGCCGCGCTGCTGCATCCGAGGATTGACAGTCGCCCTTCGCTGAGCGTGCTCAGCTTCTGGAGGGCTCTCTATGGGTTTTTGCGGCCTGGAGTGCCGCAACTGCGATGCCGTCGGTCCGGTATGTTGTCTCTTCGATGTCCACTATTGCTTCTCCTTCCTGCCCCGCCAAGCTGGGTCACGGGGGATGCCTTCCGGCACCGCGTGCGGGGTCGCCGGCCGGGGCCTTCTGCAGTTGCCTGAATGCCCGTGCACGGGCGACAATCACTACGGCCGCAGCTACGGCCGTGGCGAATCCTAGGGCGCCGACGGGCTCACGCGCCAGAAGCCCAAGCCAGCCCAAACCGACAACCAGCTGAACGGCCGCGTTGAGCCACCGCTGTTCGGCAATAGCGAATTCGGGGGCGGTGTGGACCTCGAGGTGGTGTCTGAGGAAACCGTATCGGGAGGCAGGGGTGGCCTCACGCCCGACCGCAACCTCCTCGGCCGTGCGAGGGACCACCCTCTCCCGATACTTCCAGAGCACGGGAAACCATGCCACTGCTGCCAGGGTGGCAAGAAAGGAGAACACGGCCATCGTGAGGATAGAAGCTGTAACAGTGGTCAGGTCGGCCAACCAGCCGAACAGAATCAGGGATGCCCCCCTCACGGCAGCCAGGACCACCTGTCGGGTGCTGAGCACCCGGCCTATCCTGTCTGGGGGCGTGTACTCCATCAGCAGCGTAGACGTGTTGACGAAGAGCAGCATGTTGGCGAAGCCGACCCAGAACCCCGTGACCACGAGCATCCCGTAATTGGTGCTGATGCCCATCATCGCGGTGGCCAGCGCCCAAAAGGCATACCCGAAGACGATCACCCGAACCCTGGGAATGCGGCCACCGAAGTAGCCGAGGAGCAGCCCTGCCGACACGAACCCAACCCCAAAGATGCTCTGATACCACCCAAACTGGCTGTCAGTGACATGGAGCACGCCTTTCGCCAGCGGGGTCTGCAGGGAACTGAGGCCCGCCAGCCAGTGTCCGGTGAAAAGAAGCGCCAGCAGTCCCATCTGAAGCCGGTCCGCGCGGACGTACTGAAGACCCTCCTTGATCAGCGCCAGGGCCCCGTTCTCCTTTGCATCCCGCGGAGCCTCCCGCCTCGGTTCCACGCGCGCCAAGCGCAATGCGCTGACAAAGGCGGCTGAAACAAAGTAGCTCAACGCATTGACGTAGACTGCAGCCGAGTATCCAAATCGCGCCACGAGCACTCCGGCAAGAAACGGGCCATAGATCTCGGTACTCGTGTCCATGGACGCGAAGAAGGCATTTGCCGGGTGAAGTCGGTTACGAGGAACAGACTGGGGAATCGCAGCATACATGGCCGGCCTGAAGAATGCGGTAGCTGCAGACACTAAGAAGAGGTCCAGATACACCCACGTAATCCCACGAACGATGAGCGCGGGAATCGCGAAGACTAGCGCCCCTCGTATGAGATCGCAGGTGATCAGGATCCTTCGTCGGTCCAGGCGATCAACAACGGCTCCCGCATAGAACCCTACCATCACCGGCCCGATGAGGAGGGCCATGACCGCGTACGAGACCGCGAGGGCCGACCGCGTCAGCGCATAGACCCACAGGGCGATCGCCACCCACTGGATGCGGTCGCCCGCCAGCGAAACAAGCTGCCCTGTCCAGATCAGCGCGTAGTTCCGATGCCGCATGAGGGCGAGGAAGCCGCCCTCATCTTCGGGTTTCGGCTGCTTTGGGACGGTGCTCACACGTCCGCCTCGGAGGTGGCGGACTGCCGGCTCAGCCCACCGGCGTTCATCGGGGCGCGGCCGCCCCGCTCAAGGAATCGGTGCCCACAGCCCGAACATTCTCACGAGCATGCGAGGCTGTGCTGTCATCCTCCTGGCAATTCTGCTGTGGATCGCGGCCAGTGTCGGTTCTTCAGTCGCACAACCGCCCAGCCCGATCAAACTCGGCGTGGATGTTCTCCTGGAGTCACCGGGCCTCCTGCAGGGACGCCGGATTGGGCTGGTGACGCACGCTGCGGGCCTGACCAGCACAGGAGATCCGACCTCCAGCGCGCTGCTTCGGGACCCGCGGTTCATGGTCACAGCACTGTTCGCGCCGGAGCACGGGCTCAGCGGCACCGCCCCGGCAGGCCAGCCGGTCCCCGACATCAGCGCCCGCGTCCCGATCTTCAGCCTCTACAACGCCACACGGCGGCCCACGCCCGAGATGACGGCCGCGATCGATGTGTTTGTGATCGACCTACAAGACGTTGGCGCGCGTGCCTACACGTATGTGTCAACCATGGCGCTCGTGATGCAGGCGGCGCGGGATGCCGGTAAGGCGGTCGTGGTGCTCGATCGCCCCAATCCCCAGGGGGGCGTGCAGGTGGACGGTCCGGTGCTCGATCCGGCATACCGGTCGTTCATTGGGATGTACCCGATCCCGATGGTTCACGGCATGACCATCGGGGAACTGGCCTGGCTCTTCAACTCCATGTTCGATATCAACGCCAATCTCACCATCGTCCCTATGCGCGGATGGACCCGGCGGATGGTCTGGGAGGAAACCGGGCTGCCGTGGGCGCGGCCGTCGCCCAACATCACCACCATGCAGACGCCGTTTTACTTTTCGACTACAGGAGTCCTCGACGGCACCAATCTCTCGAACGGCGCCGGCACGACGAACGCTTTTGAAGTGGTCGGGAGTCCCTGGCTCGACGGCCGCCGGCTCGCAAAGAAGCTCAACACCCTCGGCCTGCCCGGCGTCTCGTTCGAACCTTTTGGCTACCCGTACGGTGGCGCCGCGCCCACCGGTGTTCGCCTCGTCATCTCTGACCCATTGCGGTTCCGACCGGCGACGACGGCGATTTACCTGCTTGCGGAGATCCGGCGGCAGCATCCCCGCCAGTTCCAGTTCGCGTCGCGCTCGGGCCAGCAGATATTCGATCTCGTGTGGGGCAGCGACAAGATCCGGAAGGACATCGAGCGCGGCGCGCCCGCGTCGGCGATCGTGGCTCGATGGGAACCAGAGCTGCGCCGGTTCCAGACGCTGCGGAATGCATTCCTCCTCTACCCGTAAGTTCCACCTGCACACTCTCGCGAAAACAGAAGGGACCGCGCGCTGCGCGATCCCAAAAGGATTCGGCCGGGGAGCAGGCCTGTAAGCCGGGTTCTGTGCGCCGGAACGCCTGGCGGCGTCAACCGGCGCGGCTGTCATCTCTCTAGGGTCTCCGGTTGCCCGGGACCTCAAGCGACCTACCCGGGGATCGGCGGGCCGCCTCATCTCCCCCTATCTGGCCTTGCTCCGGGTGGGGTTTGCCTGGCCGGTCCGTCACCGGACCGCCGGCGGGCTCTTACCCCGCCGTTGCACCCTTACCGCCGGAGCGAGTCCGGCGGCGGTATGTTTCTGTGGCACTCGTCCCTGAGGTCGCCCCCGCTGGGAGTTACCCAGCACCCTGCCCTACGGAGCCCGGACTTTCCTCGACGCTTGCGCGCCGCGACCGCCCGGCCTGCTCCCGTCCCGATGGTAGCATACGAAACCGTCGCCGGCTACGCGAACGCCGCGTGCACCAGCCGGCCGACCTCTGCAATCGCTGCCGTGCCCGCCAGATCCTCTTTGAGATCGCGCGTGAAGGCGCACGCCAGGACCGGGCCGCGCGGGACGAAGAGAATCCCCGCGTCGTTGCGCACCCCCGCGATCGATCCGGTCTTGTGCGCCAAGTCCGTCTCCGGCGGCAGGTGGAACGGCAGCCGGTCCCTAATCTGCTGTCGCCGCATGAAGTTCAATGCCCCCCCGCGCACCTCAGACGAGAGCCGCCCCTCCGTCACCAGCATCTCGAGCAGGGCGATCATCTCACGCGGCGTCGTGACGTTGTTGTCGCCGTCCGCGTAGGCGCGCCCGATGAACGAGCGCTCGCGGGTCTTGAGGATCTGCTGGACTTCCAGGCGCATCTCGGGCGTGAAGGGACCGGCCGGCTTTCCGGCAAGATCAAACAGCAACTGCCGGCACGTCATCGGCACCCGCGTCACCGTGAATCCCCACGAGGCCAGACGCCGGTGGATCGCGGCCGTGCCGACGCGATCCACCAGGATGTCGGTGGCGGTGTTATCACTGATGATGATCATCAGCATCGCCAGGTCGGCCAGGCTGAGCGAGGGCGACGAGGTCAGTTCGTTCAAGACGCCGGAGCCGGGGGACTTGATCGCTTCCGTGACGGTGACGCGGTCGTCCAGACTGAGACGTCCCTCCTCAGCCTGCAGCAACAGTTCGATGAGCACCGGGATCTTGAAGACGCTCGCCATCGGAAACGGCCGGTCCGGTTCAATAAACAGCTCGGTCCCGTCCCACAGGGTCTTAACCCCGATGCCGATGGTGCCGTCGATCCCCTCGGCCAGGCGCGCCAGGCGAGCGCGGAGAGCGGCGGGACGGGCGGCACCTGAGCGCGCAGAAGCTGGGCGGGCGGCAGCCGAGCGCGTGGAAGCCGGGCGGGCCGCAGGCGGGCGCACCGACCCCTGCTGCTCGTCAAGAGCCCGATTGGCGAGCGCATCGGCCTCGGCGTTGCGGCCGCGCGGGAGGTACGAGATGCGCCATTGACGGAATGCGGTCAGGGCCCCCAACGCCTTCCGGTGCAGGGATATCAGGTTGGGACTCTTGACCCGGTAGCTCCCCTTGATCTGCCGGACCAGCAGGTCGCTGTCCGCCTGCACCTCGATCTCATCCGCACCGCGCGCCTGGGCTTCTTCCAATGCGCGAAGCAACGCCCGGTACTCGGCCACGTTGTTGGTGGTCTCGCCAAGATACTCGCCGATCTCTGCGACGACCCGGCCACGGCCATCCTGCGCCACCACGCCGAGGGCCGCCGGGCCGGGATTGCCGCGGGAGGCCCCATCGATGAACAGGGTCAGCTTCATCGGACGACCAGCAACCGGCCGCACCCGTCGCATGCTGCGATAAGATCGGGATCCCTCTCGAGCCGGCTGGTCAGACGCGCGGGGATAACGACGTGACAACCGTCGCAGATGCCGCCGCGGACCTCGACGACCGCGATGCCCCCCTTGCGTTCCCACAGCCGATCGTACCGGCGGATGAGGTTTTCGTCCGCGTCGGCCACCAGGGCCGCGCGCCGTCCCGTCAGGCCGCTGATCTCGTGGTCGGTCGCCGCGGCGGCCTCGCGGAAGAGGGCTTCCTGCTGTGCCAGGGCCACGCCGGCTGCCTCGACCGCCCGCTGGGCCTCGCGGATCTGGGCGTCGAGCTGCTCCGCCTGTTCGAGGAGCCCCAGTTCCTCATCTTCAATTCCTGATGTGTGGCGATCGAAGGCAGACACCTCTTCCTGCATCGCGGCCAGTTCTTTGGGGTTCCCGATCCGCCCGCTGTAGAGGTCTGCATTCACCTTGGTCCGTTTGGCCTGCAGCGACTGCACCTCGAGGTCCAAAGCGCGAAGTCGGCTCTGGCACGCAGCACGCTGGTGCTTGAGTGCCTCCAGATGCGCAGTGGTTTCCACTAAAGCGTCGCGGTGCGCGGTGCCGTCGTCCAGGCCCTGGCGATGAACCATCGCCCGCGCCAGCGCCGTATCAACCTGCTGCAATTCGTAGAGAAGAGAAACGCCCACACCGACCCCCTGGATGCTTCGGTTGTTTTCGCGGCGGATCGCGGCCATCCCTGGTCGCCAATGCGCTGACATTCGCGCGGCGATTCCGGGCGATGATTGTTGATGGTCGTCTACTCTGTTATAAAAGAAAGTGCCGGCGCCCTGACAAGGGGGACGACGCGGAGGCTTGCTTTCGTGTAAACCTCTTGCCGGGGGTCGCCGGCGATCGCCTCTGCGGCGTTTCCCCTGTGTCTACCGTCGCTTCGAGGATTTGGCTTTCGCCTTTGGTTTCGCCTTGAGTGCCGGTCTTGGTTTGCTCGGACGCGCGCCGGCCTTCGCTCGCGCGTTGACGGGCTTCAGTAGTCTCACCGGCTTGCCGGCCAGCTTTAGCGGAGGCTTCGCCATCACCCTGAGGGTCGGCTTTCCTTCGGCGGCTGCGGGCTCACCGGGTCGCGCCGCCAACGTGGCTCCCCCTGCCGGGGCGGGAGGTACGCTCGGCCGCGGAGGCGCCGCTGCTCGCGCCGATACCGGCGGCCGCGTCCGGGCCACCATCAGGGCGCGGGGTGCGCCGGTTGATTGCGGCGCGGGAGGCAGCGGTTTGATGCGTGACCGTTTGGCTTCCCACCACTTCGCGTAGTCGCGCCCGAGCCGCTCGAAGTAGTCGAAGGCATCGGGCCAGTCCAGCTCCCGCCGCATCCCCTGCACGATGGGTTCGACCTTTGCCCAGGGAATCGGATACAGTTCGTATACCGCCTCCCGGTCGATCGCCTCGCTCTCGACCAGGAACCCCAGATTGTCGCAGAAGACCGCCACTCGGAGCAGATTGTTGAACCGGATGCTCCCAGGCGGGCACTCGATGATGAACTGCTCGTAGTCCTTGAAATCGAACTGGAAGACGACGTACTGCATGGCCTCGAGGTTCTGGGGGGTGTCCGCCAGACCCATCAGGCGCAGCATCGTCTCGGCGTGCGGCGGCGTCAGTTTCTTCACCAGGGTCACCTCGGCCAAGCCGAATTCGATCCGCGGGTCCGGACCCGTCGGGCAATGGTCCAGGCCGGGCCCTTTGGCCGGAAAATTCGCTCCGGAATGGCATTTTCCCTGCGTTGGATGGCGGGGTTGACCGCAGGACAGGCATTTCTGGCCATATGGAGAGCCGAAACCCTTGTTTGGAGCGGGTTTGAGGATTCACAACTCACCCTTGCTACCGAAGCTATCGATAAGTTGTTTAATAAGATATTTAACGATCATGACAAGGGCAGTCGGGAATGAGCAGGTTTTCCACAGGATGTTAGAGCCCAATTCGAGACAGCAGCTCTGCGCTTCTGCCGCACCGTGTTATACTGGCCGGCGGGCGAGTAGCTTAGCGGTAGAGCGCCTCCTTTACACGGAGGAAGTCGGGGGTTCGATCCCCTCCTCGCCCACCACGAATCCCCTTGATAAATGCGGAGATGCGCACGACCCGCTCCGCGCGGAGATCCGCTGGACCCCTGTTATCCCGCTCAAGTTGATTTCCCGCGATGTAGTTGTGGCAACGCTTGAAGGTGAATAAGAGTGCGTCGCTGGTCGCTGGCCGAAGGGACCCAAAGTCGGGACGCTCCGTGTCATCGAGGCTTTTCCCCTTTACTGGGATATCGTTGATCTCGACAAACTCGACCTTCTTGTCGCCGCGCACCTTACGGAAGCAGAGACGATCCTGGCCGTTCGTCCACATCCCAAACTCCGCGTTGAGACAAGCGGCCAAATAGCTCTTTAGCTGCTCAACCCCTTCTTTCTTGTCGTTCGGAGGAACGTCTGCGGCCTTGCACTCGATGATTGCCCATGCCATCTCCTGCCGATGAGCGACGCCTTCCGGAAGGATGGCGAGATCCACCCTCTTGCGCGCCACGCCCACCTTGATCTTGAACTCCACCGAGATCTCTTCGCGCAGATAGCGATATTCGCGGACTATTGACTTCTCACTCTCTTGCCTAACGTATTCCTCGGGGGTCTCCTTCCGCAACGTGCCATCTATGAAATCGACAACCTTTCCGTGAGGGACGATGAGAGCAGTGACGGACCCCATCTATGCTTCCCTCGCTTTCGCCTCTCCCAAGACTATTCCAGGCGGATTTCAAAGACTTAGATCGCCAGCGGTCAGCCAGTCTGTGCCGGACGTGTCTACATTGCAACCGGCGTTCGCGAGTTTGGTCACAAGTTCCTGGCGGCTCGTAGGGTCACTGCTCAGTCGAACGACATGTCTTCCTGCAACATCACTAAAAGGGCGCAGGTCTCCCACTTGAACCAATATCGTACTGCCGGGGTTTCGACCGAACGCCATCCCCGCCTCGAAGAGAACGTTTGGGCGCGCTTGCCCTGTCAGTCGGCGCTCATACGCTGAATCGGACTTCTTTCTGAAAGGTTTCCGGAGTCTTGCTTCATCGTCTGGAGTAATTAGGACTACCACCGCTGCGGCATCTCGGAACGCAGTCTCCAGGACGGTGCCCACATAAGGGCTTGCCTGCCTTGTCTTCCTTATCGCTTGCACCCATTCGATGGGTCGAAGCCCGAGAGCCCGTAGGAAAATGAAGAATCCCTTCGCAACCTTTTCGTTGCGGCCGTGAACCACAAATACCGATGTCCCACGCCTTTGGTTTGACTGTCGGCGGCGGCTTTGCATCGTCTTTCCCTGTGGCGCACTAGGGGTCGGCGTAATGACTGGAGGAGGGGCTGCGGCCTTTGCGGCCTGCCTTATGGTTGCCAAATCGTCTTCCGTCGCAAACCGAGAGATATTGATGCCATATTCGCTGGCAAGAGTGATAGCAGCAAGATGGCGGGGTAGATGCGTGTCGCGTACCTTCTGATCAATGAGCGCGTACACGCGACTCTCGCTGAGTCCCGACTGCTTCTGGAGTCGCTTGAGCAGCTTAGGATTGATCCTTGCCACGGGCTCGCTTCCGCCTAACCTTCTTTGATCGCTTCTCGGACAGCCTCGACGACACAGTCTCGGGAGTTGTACCAAGAATTCCGGCGATATCATTCCTGTCGAAGCCGAGGCCCTTGAGGAAGGACATCCGGTCGCTGTCTGAACGTGGGCGTGACGGGGCCATCCGCACCGCCACGACGCCAAGACTTCGCGCTACTGTTCGGAGGACGCTCACTAGTTCGCCGACAGCGATCGTCTTTGCTGCCTGCTCATTCTTGGCGTCCGACTCCTTACTCTTCTTTGGCATACATCCACCTCCACTCGGTCCTCCAGCTACCCTTAGAGTTCACTCCGAGTCTACTTTGCTCCTCCACGCCTGCAGTCAAGACACCGACCTTCTCAGTTTCGCTTCCGGGGAACAGACTGGGCCGCCATCTTCTTTGCCCGAATTCCCGACGAGCCGCCACCTAGCGCTTGATTCCGGATCACTTCAGCGCGGTAGACGAGGGTGGGTTTGTCCCGCTCGAAGTCCCGCTTATCCGGCGGTCTATCGCCTCCTTTCGCGGACGTGGGCGGATTCTCCCGAATCGCCGAAACCCAACAGGGACGCCGCTCCGAGACGGTGGCGAACGTCGGCGGACGACCCCCGACCCTCCCTTACACGGAGGAAGTCGGGGTGCAAGTCTCGTGGGTTACTCCACGATTTCTCGCTGGCCACGTTTGCTGAGAAAGAGAACATCGGCGTTTCCCGCGCATGGGCGTAGGCCTCTCCGATTTCTGAGGTGGCGGACGGGCCTCGTCCCTTTCCCGGAATGTGATGAACTGCGGCCGATCGAACTTCCTCATGGGCGAGAGTTTCACTGGGGTGGGCCTAGCCTCTCGCGTCGAGCAGTCAGACACTAGATGTAGGCGGGCCCAGGTTCCCTCCTACCAGATCTGCTGCCGCAGGGCTAGACGGCTGAAACCCGCGTCACACCGCCATTCCAGCCTTCAAACCTCCCAAAGAATTTTCTCAAAAGCCGACGACTAGCAGAAGGACTTTGTGGGAACACGGAGAATAGCGTGGGGTAAAGTGGGGAATTGTGGGGATGCTGAAGGGCGAGTTTCAGTACAGCCTCGACGACAAGGGGCGGGTGGTAATCCCTCCCAAGTTTCGCCGTGTGCTCGGCGACCAGGTCGTCGCCACCCGCGGCATCGACCCCTGCATCGCGGTCTACTCGCCGGCGGAATGGACGAAGGTCGAGGAGGCGCTGCGGAAACTCCCCACTAAGCAGCGCGACGTCGTCCGGTACATGCTGGCCGGCGCCGTGGACCTGGAACTGGACCGGCAGGGCAGGGTGACGCTGCCCCCCCACCTGCGGCAGCACGCGGCGATCGAGCGGGACGTGGTGGTCGTGGGGTTGATCAGCCGGCTCGAGATT
>JBGPLF010000118.1:0-11995 GCA_041486265.1 bacterium | reverse complement strand
TGCGCGTACCCCGACAGCGGGCCGAACCGGTCCCTCGCCCAGGCGCGGATCGCACGCAGGGTCTTCAACCGTCCTCCGAAGTACCATCGCTCGACCGCTCGCTGGACCCACACGTCCACGGGAAACGCCTCCCGATGCCCTAACGCGAACAGCAGTACGCAGTCGGCGACCTTCTCGCCGACGCCTGGAAGATCGATGAGGGCCTTGCGCGCATCGTCGTGTGGCAGGCGTCCGATCGCATCCAGATCCACGTGACCGCGTGTCGTCAGCCGGGCCAATTCCCGCACGTACGGCGCACGGTAGCCCAGGATGCACGCGCGCAGGTCGTCCAGGCGCGCACGAGCCAGCCGCTCCGGTGATGGAAATGTCCAACCGCCGCCCAGGCTCCCATCGCCAACCATCTGCACGGCCGGGATTCTCTCGCTGCCCCCGATTCGCTCGCCAAATCGCCGCGACAGACGGTCGATGCTCTGGCTGATCTTTGGAATGTTGTTGAACGCCGAGATCACAAAGGAGATCAGGCACTCCCAGGGATCCTGGCGTGTGAGCGCGATGCCGGAGGTATGCGGGAGCAGCCGACGCAGCACGAGATCGCGAGCGAGCGTCTCTTCGACATCAATCAGCGGCTCGTCGGCGCCGAGATGGCGGATCAGGCCTGACGTTGAGCCCGACGGGCCCTCCCATTGCACCAGGAGGCCGCGCGGTTGCTGCGCGACCGTGACCGCGGTCCCGTCGATGATGCCTCGCGCGGCGCTCTCGCCGACGGTCCAGCGAAAACACTGGCCGCTGAGCAGCGTTCGCTGGAGATGGTACGGTGGAGGCACGGGGACGAACATCCGACTCCGGGCGTTTGCGTCGCGTTGAAGGCGCCGCGAGTCCCTCACACTCCGACGATACCTGAATCAAGCACAAGCTGTGACCATGTTTCCATCTGAGCGTAGACGGAACGCACCTCATCCGTGGGCGCGAGCCGTCCGGTCAGGCGGTCGGTCTCCTGAATTGCCACATCGCCGGATAGCACTTCCACAAGATGCACGAGGCCGAAATGCACCTGGCCAACAGCCGTTTCATCATCGTTCAGCACGCCGATCAGGCGTACCGACCAGGTTCCGGCAAGCCTTAACTCCTCTTCCAGTTCGCGGCGCAGCCCAACTGCCACCAGGTCGCGGGCGCCGTCCACGTCGCCCTTTGCGATGTGCCCGCCCACGCCGATCGAATAGAGATTGTGCAGGCGCGCCTCGCCGCCCGCACGCGTCCGCTGGAAGAGCATGTACCGGTCTCCGCTCTGCACGATCAGGTACGGGATGATCTGCTTGAGCGACGGATCCTCTTCGACATCCCCGCGTCGCCGGAACACGCCATGGCGTCGCACGCGCGCCAGATACTCGTCGAGCCCGTCGGCCGTGACTCCGCGGAACGGGCCGCGCCAGAAGAGGTCCGCGCGCGGGACGACCAGGATCTCCTCATCCATGCCCATTAGTCGTTCACCCGTGGAGTGGTCCTCTGATCTCCGACGACTCCAATGTCCCAGGGTCGAGACCCGCGTAGACGAACTTCGCCAGCATGGTCGCGGCGCCTGGGTCGAGGATGTGTGGAAGCAGCAGTGGGAGATCGGGCAGGACCGGCAGCGCGGCGATCTCATCGGGCGCCACCCATCGCAAAGAACCCTCGGATGACTCGACCACCGCTGGATCCTCGACACGCGCCGAGAACATGAAGATCGCCCAGTGCTCACCGGTCGACCGGACGATCACCGTCGCCACCCCGCGAAAGTTCAGCGGCGGGCGGATTCCGGCTTCCTCCCAGAGTTCGCGCCGTGCCGCCTCGAGGGGATCTTCGCCGCGATCGATCTTGCCGCCGACGGCGTTCCACACCCCGGGGTCAGGTGGGCGCTGCCGGAAGATGAGCAGCAGCCTGTCATCGTGGAAGACAAAGCAGAGCGTCCTGAGATAGATTGCCGCCGGCCCATCGGGATGTGGGTTCGGCTTGAACAGGCCCATCAGACGTGCGGGTTACGGCGCGACGGCCCCGACTGCGGCATCGACACCGGCGCGAAGGCGTTGAACGAACTCCGCGAGCGCCGGACCCGCGGCGGCGCCCTCGCGCTCAATAAGCGCGACGATCGCACTGCCGACGATCACGCCGTCGGCAACCGCAGCGACCTGCCGGGCGTGCTCAGGGGTCGAGACTCCGAACCCCACGCAGATCGGCAGCGCCGTGTGCCGCCGCAGTCTGCCCACCAGCGTCCCGACATCGGCGGCCAGATCCGCCCGCACGCCGGTGACACCCGTGAGCGACACACAGTAGACAAACCCCCGGCTGGACGCGGCCACACGCGCGAGCCGTTCATCCGTGCTCGTCGGCGCCACGAGAAAGACGACGTCGAGACCTGCGCGATCTGCGGCAGACCGCAGGGCGTCGCCCTCTTCCGGCGGCAGGTCGGGGATCACGATGCCATCCACGCCCGCCAACGACGCGCGCCGGGCGAATGTCTCGAGACCAAGCTGGTAGATGGGATTGAAATAGGACAGGAGCACGATCGGCTGCACCAGCCTCGGTCGCAGCCGTGCCGCCAGGTCGAGAATACCGGACAGGCTCACCCCCTGCGCGAGGGCCCGCTGGGCGGCGCGCTGGTTGACAGGACCATCAGCAATCGGATCGGAAAACGGCACGCCGATCTCGAGCAGATCGGCCCCGGATTCGGCGAACTTCATGAGGAAGGCCTCAGTCGCTCCCAGCGACGGATCGCCGCCCATCAGAAACGGCATCAACGCGCGGCGACCCTGCGCGCGAAGCGTGGAAAACGTGGACGCGATACGGCTCACAGCTTCTCTCCCAATGCGCGGGCGATGACGTGCACGTCCTTGTCACCGCGGCCGGAAAGTCCGACCAGCACACTCGCCCCACGGGGCAGCGTCGGCGCCAGCCGCTTCAGGTAGCCGATGGCGTGTGAGGGCTCCAGCGCAGCCAGGATGCCCTCGGTGCGAGCCAGAAGCTGGAAACCCTCGAGCGCCGTACGGTCGTCGGCCGCGACGTACTCGGCACGTCCAGAGTCCTTGAGAAACGCATGTTCCGGGCCGACACCGGGATAGTCGAGCCCCGCCGAGATCGAATGGGTCTCGCGTACCTGGCCGGCGGCATCTTGGAGGAGGTAGCTCATCGCGCCGTGCAGGATGCCGGGCGATCCGGCCACGAGTGTCGCGGCGTGGCGGCCGGTCTCCACCCCATCTCCCCCCGCTTCGACTCCGATCAGCCGCACGGGATCGTCCCGAAAGGCGTGAAACAGTCCGATCGCGTTGCTGCCGCCGCCCACGCAGGCCATCGCCGCATCGGGCAGCCGGCCCACCTGCTCGAGCATCTGCGCCCGAGCCTCCCGGCCAATCACCGCCTGGAAGTCGCGCACAAGCGTCGGATACGGGTGCGGCCCCACGACCGATCCGATGACGTAGAAGGTCGTGGCGACGTTCGTCACCCAGTCGCGGAGCGCCTCGTTGATCGCATCCTTCAGGGTACGGGTGCCCGACTCGACCGTGATGACGCGCGCGCCGAGGAGCTGCATGCGGAACACGTTGAGGTTCTGCCGGATGACGTCCTCGGCCCCCATGTAGACCTCGCACGGCAGTCCCGCCACCGCGGCCGCAGTGGCCGTGGCGACCCCGTGCTGGCCCGCTCCCGTCTCGGCGATGATGCGCTGCTTGCCCATGCGGCGCGCCAAGAAGACCTGCCCGATCGCGTTGTTGATCTTGTGCGCGCCGGTGTGCAGAAGATCTTCTCGCTTGAGGTAGACCTGGACCCCGAGTTCCTCGCTGAGCCGCGCGGCGAAGTACAGCGGCGTCGGCCGGCCGCAGTAGTACTTTAGCGCATCATCGAGTTCACGTTTGAAATCGGCGTCACCGGACAGCCTCGCGTAGGCGGTTTCCAGTTCGTCAAGCGCTGGGATGAGCGTTTCAGGGACATACCGTCCGCCGAACCGCCCAAACCGACCAGCCTCGGCGATGGTCGATCGCGCCATATGACTCCTCATGTGCGCGGCCGCACCCCGCGGTAGTAGGCCATCTTCATTGCGCCGCGGGCCCGCTCCAGTGTCTGGTGCGCTTCATCCCTCGCCCGGCGGCTCCCTTCGATGACGATCTCATCGACCAGTTCCGGCCGCGACGCATACCGGGCGCGGCGCTCGCGCAGGGGCTCCAGGAACGCGTTCAGCGCGTCGGCCAGCCGCTTCTTGACCTCGATATCGCCTACCCGGCCGGCCCGGTAGCGCTCCTTCAGTTCGTCCACCTCCGCCCGGTTGGCGTTGAACGCGTCATGATAGGTGAACACGGGGTTCCCTTCGACCGTGCCCGGATCGGTGGGATGGATACGCTTGGGGTCGGTGTACATACGCATGACGCGTTGCGTTACCGTGTCGGCGTCGTCCGAGAGATAGATCACGTTGCCCACCGACTTGCTCATCTTCGCCTTGCCATCGGTGCCGGGCAGCGTCCCCACCTCGCCGATGAGCGTCTCGGGCTCGGGGAACACCGGCGCGAACAGTTCGTTGAAGCGCCGGGCGACCTCCCGCGTCAGCTCCAGGTGCGATGCCTGATCCTTGCCGACGGGCACAATCTCTCCCCGCACCGAGAGGATGTCGGCCGCCTGCAGCACCGGATAGCTCAACAAGCCGGCCGACGGTTGCGTGATGTGCAGGTCCCGCATCTGATCCTTCAGCGTGGGCACGCGCTGCAGCCGCGGCACCGTCACCAGCATCGAGAAGATCAACTGCAGCTCAGGGATCTGCGGCACCGCCGACTGCAAGAAGATCGTCGAACGCTCGGGATCGATGCCCACGCTCAGGTAGTCGAGGACGATCTCCCGGATGTTCTGCTCGATCTCGTCCAACCGCTCGAGGCGCGTGGTCATGATGTGATAGTCCGCCAGCAAGAAGAAGCACTCGTACTCATCCTGCAGCCGGACGCGGTTGGCGAGCGTGCCGACGTAGTGCCCCAGGTGAAGCTTTCCGGTGGGGCGATCGCCGGTCAGCAGGCGTCCCTTTTTCATCTATGCGGTCCTCCTGTCTTCACTGCGGCGTGCTCAGCGGCCAGGCGAAGCGCGGTCAGATGCGCTACGGGATCAGGACTGGCCATCAAGGCTGTCCCCACAAGGATCGCGTCAATGCCGGCACCGCACACGCGCGCCACGTCGTCGGCCGTCTCGATGCCGCTCTCGCTGATGACGAGAATCCCCGCGGGAATGCGGCGCCGCAGGCGCAGCGTGGTGTCGAGATCGATGGCCAGGGTTCCCAGATTGCGGTTGTTGATGCCGATTACGCGCGGGCCCGCGGTCAGGATCTCATCCACCTGGGCCTCGGTGTGGACCTCGAACAGTGCGGTCATGCCCATCCCGGCGGCCAGATGTCCCAGGCCCGCGAGATCGGAAGCCGCAACGGTTCCTGCAATGAGCAGCACCGCGTCAGCACCGAGCGCCCTCGCCTCATATATCTGATAGGCATCGACGACAAAGTCCTTGCGCAACACCGGCAACCGGATCGCGGCGCGCACCGCCTGCAGATCCTCCGGGCTGCCCGAGAAGTAGCGCCGGTCGGTGAGGACGGAGACCGCCGCGGCGCCAGCCTGTGCATAGAGATGGGCCGTCGCGGCCGGGTCGGCATCACGGCGGATCGCGCCGGCCGACGGCGACGCCCGCTTCACTTCGGCGATGATGCGCACGGGCGGCCCGGTGATCGCCGCCGCGAAATCGCGCGCCGGCGGCGCTGCCTTGGCCCGCCCACGGATCTCGGCGTCGGACACCGCGGTCCGGCTCGCCGCAACCTCGACGCGCTTGTGCGCGATGATCTCGTCCAGGATTGTCATATGTAATCGGACTCCGCCGGACCCCATGCCTGCCCGGCTCTAGGCCGCGCGCGTGTGGACCCGTAGTTCTTCCAGCTTCTCATACGCCGCTCCGGAGTCGATCGACCGGCCGGCAAGTTCCAGGCCTTCGCGCAGGTCCTCAGCCAGTTCGGCCGCCACAAGCGCCGCACTTGCATTGAGCGCGACCAGGTCCCGCGCCGGCCCGGGCTGGCCGCGGAGCACTCCAACTGTCACCTCGGCGTTCTGCTGCGGCGTGCCGCCGGCGATGGCCTCCACGGGCGGGGGCGTGATCCCTAACGACGATGGCTCCAGGCTCGTCACGTGCACGCGGCCGTCCCGCAGCTCCGCGATCTGCGTGGATCCCAGGGTCGTGACTTCGTCCATCCCGTCCCCGTGAACGACGAGGGCGCGCCGCACGCCCAATTCGCCCAGCACTTCGGCCATGATGCGCACCAGCGCCGGATCGTACGTCCCGACCAACAGGCTCGATGCACCGGCGGGATTGGCCAGCGGGCCGAGGATGTTGAACACGGTCCGGATGCCGATCTCCTTGCGCGGGGCGGCCGCGTGTTTCATCGCCGAGTGATAGATCGGCGCGAACAGGAACCCGATGCCGATGTTTTCGATGCAGCGCTGGGCGACATCCGGCGCCACCTGAATGTTGACCCCCAGCGCCTCAAGCACGTCGGCGGCGCCCGACTGCCGGCTCACGGCGCGGTTGCCGTGTTTGGCCACGTAGCCGCCCGCCCCCGCCACGACGAACGCCGCCGTGGTTGAGACGTTGAACGTGCTGACGCGATCCCCGCCGGTGCCGACGATGTCCACGAGCCGGTCCACCCGCGGGACCACCCGCAGCGCCCGCTCCCGCATTGCGCGCGCGAAGCCCGCGATCTCGTCCACCGTCTCGCCGCGCATCCGCAGCGCGGTAATGAACGCCGCGATCTGCGCCGGCGTGGCCTGGCCGTCCATGATCTCGCCCATCGCCGCCCACGCATCTTGTTCGGAGAGCGCCTGCCGGTCGGCGACCGCGCGGATGGTCTCGCGGATCATCGGACAGCCTCCTGCGGCACGTGATACGCCGCCGCCCGCGCCAGGAACGTCGCAAGCAGCGTCTTGCCGACCGCCGTCAAGACCGACTCCGGATGAAACTGCACGCCCTCGACCGGAAACGTCCGGTGGCGCAGGCCCATGATCGTCCCATCGTCCAGCCTGGCCGACACGTCCAGCTCACGTGGAAGGCCCTCACCGGCGACGATCAGCGAGTGGTACCGCGTCGCTTCAAACGGCATGGGCAGTCCCTCGTAGATCGTGGTCCCGTCGTGATGGATCCTTGACGTCTTGCCGTGCACCGGCCCATTCGGCGCGCGGATGACCTGCCCCCCGAACGCCTCACCAATACACTGATGGCCCAGGCAGACGCCGAGGATCGGTGTCGTCGGTCCCAATCGGCGGATCACGTCCACGGAGATTCCCGCTTCTCTCGGCGTGCAGGGCCCCGGCGAGATCACAATCGCTTCCGGGCGGCGCGCCACGAGCGCCTCAACAGAGACCGCGTCGTTGCGCACGACCTCCATCTCAGCCCCCAGCGACCCCAGGTGCTGCACCAGGTTGTACGTGAATGAGTCGTAGTTGTCGATGACCACGATCATCGCGGCACCGCCACTTTCATCAGCGGCTCGCGCGACCGGCTGACGACCTCCAGCGCGCGCACGAGCGCCTTCGCTTTGTTCACCGTCTCGAGGTACTCGCGCTCCGGTACCGAATCGGCAACAATCCCGGCGCCCGCCTGGATGTACGCCCGGTCGTTCGCCATCACGATCGTGCGGATCGTGATCGCCGTGTCCATGTTGCCGGAATACCCGACGTAGCCGACCGCCCCGGCATACGGACCGCGTGAGACAGGCTCGAGTTCGTCGATGATCTCCATCGCCCGGATCTTCGGGGCGCCCGTCACCGTCCCAGCCGGGAAGCAGGCGCGCAGCACATCAAACGCATCGCGGCCGCCATCAAGTTGACCGCGCACATTGCTGACGATGTGCATGACGTGGCTGAAGCGCTCGACGCTCATCAGGTCGGTCACCGCGACGGTGCCGTAACGGCAGACCCGGCCGGTGTCGTTGCGGCCCGGATCCACCAGCATGGCGTGCTCGGCCCGCTCCTTCTCGTCCCCGAGCAGGTCGGCCTCAAGGCGCCTGTCGTCGTCCTCGTTGAGGCCGCGGGCCCGCGTCCCGGCGAGCGGCCTCGTCTCGACCACGCCGTCTTCGAGCCGCACGAGCAACTCGGGCGATGAACCCACGATCTTCACACCCTCAAAGTCCAGGAAGAACATGTACGGCGACGGGTTCACGGTCCGCAGCGCGCGATAGACTTCGAGCGCATCCAAACCAGTCGTGCGTGCCGAGAAGCGCCGCGACAGCACGACCTGAAAGATGTCCCCGGCCATGACATACTCACGCGCCCGCTCGACCGCCCGCACATAATCGGAGCTCGACATCTCCATGTCCATCACCGGCTCGACGCGCCCGGCACCGCCCGCCTGCACCAGCGGGGCGCGGAGCCGCTCGTAGATGCGCTCAATCGTTTCCACCGCGTTCCGGTACGCGCCTGCGGCGTCGCCGTTCACCGACGCGTTGGCCACGATCCGCATCGCGTGCGTCACGTGATCGAAGATCACGACGACATCCGTGATGACCAGGTAACAGGTCGGGAGCCCGACGGGATCTGGTGGCCGGTTGGGCAACCGCTCCCACAGCCGCACGCAGTCGTAGCCGAAGTACCCGACGGCACCGCCGTAGAAGCGCGGCAGCCCCGGATGCGGCACCGGTCGGTAACCGGCCAGCAGGCCGCGCGCAATCTCGATGGGATCGCCCTCGGTCGCCCGCGATTCGCCGGGTTGCTGCACTTCAACCTGCCGGCCGTAGGCGCGCAGCCGCGTCGAAGGCTCGACGCCGATGAACGAGTAGCGCCCCAGCTTCTCTCCTCCCTCGACGCTCTCGAGCAGGTAGGCCTCGCCGCCGTGCCGCAACTTGAGGAACGCCGAGATGGGCGTCTCCAGATCGCCGAGCAGATCGCAGACGACGGGGATCAGGTTGCCCTCGCGCGCCCGGCTGAGGAACTCGGTTTTCGTCGGCGAGATGAGCAGATGGCTCATGGTCATGACTCCCTATCGACCAGGATCTTGTGCGCCGGGTCACTGATGGACGCGACGCCCCCGGGGTCGTCCCCCGGCGGCAGGACCTCGCGGATCGTACCGGCTTCGAGCCCGCGGCGCAGCCGTCCCAATTCGACCTCATATCGCGCGAGCGCCCGGAGGATCGCCTCGCGATTCGAGCGGCAGATCTCCGCCCACATCGCGGCCGGGCTGTGCGCGATACGCGTCATCTCCGCCATCGCTGGTCCGGCGATCGCCCGTGCATCAGCGGCGATCGCCCGCAGCAGCGCCAGGCTCACCAGATACGGTAGGTGGCTGACCTGCGCCACCAGTTCGTCATGCTGCACCGGATCGAGAATGACCGGCCGCATCCCAAGGCGGGTCACAACCTGCTGCATGAGAGCCACGGCCTCAGGCAACGTGCGCGCGGTCGGCGTCAGCACGAACGGCCGGCCATCGAGCAGGCTCGCGTCGGCCGCGGCCATCCCCTGGCCTTCAGTGCCGACCATCGGGTGCCCGCCGACGAAGCGCGCACCCGATGGCAACGCAGCATGGATGGCCGCAACCACCGGCGCCTTCACACTGCCGACGTCTGTCAAGACCGCCTCCGGGCGCATCCGCCTGGCCGCGGCGATCCCGACCTGCGCAATCTGCGCGAGCGGCGTGGCGACGATGACCAGCTCCGCATCCCGCACTGACTCGAGATCGACACTTCCAACGTCGATCGCGCGGCGGTTCTGCGCCACCGTAATCGCGCCCGCGTCCACATCTACGCCGAGCACTCGGACGCCGGACGCGCGCAACCGCAGGGCCAGCGATCCGCCGATCAGCCCCAGACCGATGACTGCCGCGGTGCGCGGAAACGACCCGGGCGACGCGGCCGCCGTATCCACGCTCAAACCTCCCGGCCGATGGCGCTCGCAACCGGCCGAAGAGCGGACATCAGACTTGCGAAGTTCTGTAGGTTCAACGACTGCGGCCCATCGCTCAGCGCATTGGACGGATCCGGATGGACCTCAATGAGCAGCCCGTCTGCCCCGCCCGCGACGGCCGCGAGCGACATCGGTCCCACGTAGCGCCACTTCCCGGTCCCGTGACTGGGATCCACGATCACCGGCAAGTGGGTGAGCCGCTTCAGCACCGGAATCGCCGCCAGGTCGAGCGTGTACCGCGTGTGCGCGTTGAACCCACGGAGCCCGCGCTCGCACAAGGCGACCTGGTAGTTCCCTTCGTTCAAGATGTACTCGGCGGCCAGCAGCAGCTCTTCGAGCGTCGCACTGACGCCCCGCTTGAGCAGAATCGGCAGCTTCACCCGGCCGGCCTCGCGCAGCAGCGGGTAGTTCTGCATGTTGCGCGCGCCGATCTGGATCATGTCCGCGTACTGTGCCACGAGTTCGAGCTGCGACGCATCCATGGCCTCAGTCACGATCGGCAGCCCGGTCTGCTCGCGGGCTTCGGCCAGCAGGCGCAGCCCTTCCTCTTCAAGACCCTGGAAGGAGTAGGGCGAGGTCCGCGGCTTGAATGCGCCGCCGCGAAGCATCGTGGCGCCGGAGGCCTTGACCGCCTCGGCGGTCGCCAGGATCTGATCGCGGCTCTCGACCGAACACGGACCGGCGATGACCACGACGCCGGAACCGCCGATGGCATGCCCGCCGACGCTCACCACGGTATCGTGGTGGATGAACTCCCGGCTGACGAGCTTGAATGGCTGCAGGATGGCCACGACGCGATCGACGCCCGGCGCCACCTCCAGCGACTCGCGCAGCATCTCCTTCGTGCGGTCGTCGCCGACGACGCCGATGACCGTGCGCGACACGCCGACGGACACGTGCGTGTTCAGTCCCGCGTTGTGGACTCTGTCCACGACCGCCTTCACCTGCCCTTCGCTCGCACCCGACTCCATAACGATGATCATGCCGGTGACCTCAACAATGCGAACCCCATCGCGTTCATCGACCCCCCTCGCATGCACTCACACGCTCGCCCGAAAACACAAACACCCCTCGTCCACTGGGGACGAGAGGTGCTCTCTCGCGGTGCCACCCGTGTTCCGCGCTACCGGCCACAGGGCTCAACCAGCTACCCCGAAGCCTGCATGCCAGCGCGGCACTTGTGCTCCCGTATCGGGGGAGCCCACGACGAAGCTACTGTGACGAGATCAGGATCCGGCGAGATAGTATACTTGCCGACCGGGCTCCGAACCCCACCCTACACATTCACTCCGTGCCTCACGGGTCCATTCCCCGTCCCGCGGCTGCCGCGCTTCCACCGGTGCGCGACTCTCTCTCGCCGGCTGCGCCCTGGCGGCGCTGCCGACGCCCTTGCGGGAACCACCGTAACGGGTACTCTTCCCGGTCCTCGGCCTATGAAAGTGAAAAATAGTATAGCATGGCTGTCAAGCCTGGGGCAACTCAAATTGACCCACTACCCAGGCGGGAGGTTTCCAGGTGCGCGGGCGGAAGTACTATGGCACGTACTTCCGGCACCTCAGTTGGCCTCTCGTTTGGGTTCCTATTCGTGGTTGGAGGAGGTCGAGATGAACAGGCACTCGGTCTTCATGCTGCTTCTTGCTACCCTCATGGTCGTCTTGCTTGCTGGTTCGAACGGCGGGCCCGCGGGGCTTCATGCATCGGCCGCCACGCCCGCAACGCCAACAGTGTTGCGCATGCCGATCACCAGTGACCCCAAGAGCCTTGAACCAGCGCTCACGGGAGAGCTGGTCTCCCTCTGGATCGCCGAGAACTTGCACGCCGGCCTGGTCCGCTATGATTTCAGAGGGAAAGTTGAACCATACCTGGCCGAGAAGTACCAGATCTCGCCCGACGGCCGGATCTATACCTTCACCCTGCGGCAAGGCATCAAGTGGCAGAACGGACGTGCAATTGTCGCCAGCGATTTCAAGAAGGGCTGGGAGCGTTATCTCGATCCAAAGATTCCTGCTCAATTGGCGCCAGACTACCTCGGCAGCATCAGGGGGGCCAAGGACGTGATCGCG
>JBGPLF010000117.1:0-12057 GCA_041486265.1 bacterium | reverse complement strand
CGTCGCTGCAGCGCAGGTGGGCGTGGTGGCCCTCAATGCGATCAGCCGGCAGGTCGTGCAGAACGCGGAGCTGCGTCGGTTCCTCGATGTGACGGCCGAGCCGGTCAATCTGCAGTTGAGCCCGCTGATCGTCTTCCTGGTGCTGTTCGTGGCGGGGCTGGTGGTCGTGGGCTGGATGGTGATTAAGGCCGTCGCCGCCGCGCGTCAGCCTGCGGCGGCCAAAGACTAATAATATCATGCATTGACAATGCATGGGCATCGTGCGACGCTAATTCTCGGGGCCTGCGGTGCGCATCATTGAGATTGTCTGGACGACGGCCGATGTGAGACACCTGGCTCTACACGGGGTCACTCCGGAGGAAGTGGAAGAAGCCCTGGCCGCAGGTCCGGTATGGCGGCGAGGGCGCAAGCACTCGGGGACCGGAAGGACGAGCCTGTATGCCTTCGGGCAGAGTGACGCAGGACGGTACCTATTTGTCGTGCTCTCCCCGCGAGGGCGTGGGCGCGACCGGTGCGTGACGGCGATGGACATGGACGAGAAAGCAAGGGAACACTACGAGCGCCACCGGAGGAAGAGACATGGCAGAGGTCAGGGGTAGAAGGCGTCGACTACCGACCTTCAGCTCGGATGAGGAGGAGCGAGCTTTCTGGGAGACGCATCGCCCCGGCGACTACCTCGGTACGATGCAACCCGGTCGGGTACAAATCTCTCGGCGCTTGCGAGCGCGAGTGAAGGAGCGCAAGAAGAACCTGACCCTGCGCATGGAACCCTCGCGGATCGAGGAAATCAAGGTGGTGGCTCGAGACCTGGGGTTAGGCTACCAGACGCTCATGCGGATGTGGGTGATTGAGCGACTGCGCCGGGAGAAGGCCGGATAGATGACCCACCTCCACGAGCGCATTGCTCCTCGCGTGGACGCGTGGCGCGCTGATAACTACCCCTGTGACGACTACCCGGCTGTCGCCGAGATCTTCGAGTGGGCGCGCGATGCAGAGATCGGGGCCCTCCGGTTCCTACGTCCTCCCCAACTCCGCGCTCTGGAAACCTACTGGTATGTCCGTCTTGCCGAGAAGACTCCACACATCTTTGACCTGTACCGAAAGCTGTACTCGCCGGATGTGGACATGGCAGGTCTTCTCGAATCGCTCGGTGTGCCTGACGGAGCCTTCAAGGCATCGAACTACTCCGCAGAAGCACTTTGGAAGCGCACCAAGTCTGACGATGCATTCGCCAGGGACTTCCGGCTCGAATCGCTCCGTGAAACCCTGACGCTGGACTATCCAAGCTACATTTTCGCCCTCGCAATGGGAGCAGGAAAGACAATCCTGATCGGCGCCATCGTTGCCACCGAGTTCGCCATGGCGCTGGAGTATCCCGACGGGCCTTTTGTGCAGAACGCGCTGGTCTTCGCCCCCGGCAAGACCATCATCGAGTCGCTGCGCGAGTTGGCGCAGGTGCCGTACAACAAGATTCTTCCTCCGCGTATGCACAAGGCCTTCGCTGCGTCTGTCAAACTCACATTCACCCGCGACGGAGAAAAGGACATCCCCGTCATCCGAGGCTCCTCCTTCAACATGATCGTCACAAACACAGAGAAGATCCGCATCCAAAAGGAGACAATCCGCAAGAGCGACCTCGGCGGCCTCTTCGCCCCGGGGCGAGAGGACGAGGCTCGCACGGAGGTAGCCAACCTCAGGCTCCAGGCGGTCGCCAGCCTGCCGCACCTGGCCGTCTTTTCGGATGAGGCGCACCACACGTAATGGCCAGTCGCTCGACACCGAGCTCAAGAAGGTACGAAAGACCGTCGACTACCTGGCAGCCAATACGAACGTGATCTGCGTCGTCAACACCACCGGCACGCCCTACTTTCAGCGTCAGCCCCTCAAGGATGTCGTGATCTGGTACGGGCTCTCCGAAGGCATCCGCGATGGGATTCTGAAAGACCTCGCCGGCAATATCCAGGCCTATGACTTCTCCGGCGACGCGAGCGCCTATGTCGCACACGTCATTGAGGACTTCTTCCGGGACTATGGCGACGTCCGGCTCCCGAACGGCGCACCCGCGAAGCTGGCCGTCTACTTCCCACAAACCGATGATCTAAGGGAGCTCAGACCGATCATCGACCGGACGCTGGCCAAAATAGGCCTGAGCCCAGCATTGTGCCTCGTCAATACATCGGACGATGCGCTCACGAAACAGGGAGATATCGAAGCCTTCAACCGGCTGAACGATCCAGCCGCGCCCCATCGAGTCATGCTGTTGGTGAACAAGGGTACGGAAGGATGGAACTGCCCCAGCCTTTTCGCCTGTGCCCTGGCCCGCAAGCTCAAGACCTCAAACAACTTCGTGCTGCAGGCGACCACCCGATGCCTGCGGCAGGTGCCAGGCAACGCCGTGAAGGCCCGCGTCTACCTCTCCGCCGATAACTTCAACGTGCTCGATCGGCAATTGCAGGAGACCTACGGAGAGACCATTCAGGACCTCAACCGGACTGCTCAGGAGTCGCGGCACGCCCAAATCGTGCTGAGAAAGCTCAACCTGCCCCCCCTCGTGGTCACTCAACTGGTTCGGTCCGTCGTTCGAGGCGATACGGTGGGTAAACCGCTGCGGCTAAACCGCCCGACAACTGCCACCGGCGCAGCCCTCCAGAAAGTCGAATACACCGTCGCCACCCAGCAGGCGACTCGCAGTGTGTTGCAGCAGGTCGGGGAAAGCGTCGTCATCGAGTCAGAACCCGCAACCATCGGAGTCTATGCCGCCGCCGCCGACCTCGCCGCCAGATACCTGCTGAACATTTGGACAGTCTACGACGAACTGCGGCGAGAGTACGGAAACGAAGATGTTCCCCTGTCAGATCTCGGGGCGATCGCCACTCAGGTCGAGCAGCAGACCCGCGTCTACGAGGTGAGGGAAGAGAAGGTGGAGGTGGCTCTGGCCCTCGTGAAAGCCGAAGGGTTTACGCGAGAACCAGACCTGTCAGGCGCTGAGGTCTATACAGCGGAGATTGTCTACCCGGTGGACCGCGAGCAGTTGCTGCTTTGGTCCTCGAAGCCCACCACACCACTCACATCGAAGGCACGCACCTCACCCTGGAGCAGTCCGAGCGGCTCCTCGCGGGCCAGGCCGTCCCCGATGCTGACCCGGACGATGTAAGGGAACTCCTGAACTATCGTGGCGCGTTCGATCTGGTTGCCGGGTATCTCCAGAGCGGGGGACCAGTAACGGAGGGACTCATCCGCGAGATACACAAGCGCCTGGTTCAGGGCGTGCGGGGGAACGCTGCCGCGCCTGGTGAGTACCGAAGGGTCCAGAATTACGTTGTTAATTCACGAACCGGTGAGACGGTCTATACGCCGCCCCCAGCACACGAAGTACCACCCATGATGGTGGATCTTGTTGCCTGGCTTAACGCGGAGGATGGAATCCACCCGGTCATCGTTGCGGGGATCTCCCAGTTCCAGTTAGTTCATATCCATCCGTTCGTGGACGGCAACGGGAGGACAGCCCGTCTTCTCTCAACCTTGTGCCTCTACCGGGCGGGCTACGATTTCAAACAACTCTTCACGATCAGCGAATATTACGACCGCGATCGACCGGCCTACTATCGAGCGCTCCAAAGTGTCCGCGAACGCGACCTGGACCTCACTGCCTGGCTAGAGTACTTCGCAGGGGGTCTCGCGATGCAGATGCACGAGGTACAAGAGCTCGGTGAGCAAGTGATTCGTCGCGACGTTGTCCTTTCGAGGGGGCGAAAAGCAGGCCTGAGAGATCGGCCTGTGGCCATCCTGGCGTACTTACTGGAGCAGGGTAAGGGGACAGTGGCCGAGTTGGAAGCCGCTCTCAAGGAGAACCGCCGAACCCTTCAGCGTGACTTGAAGCTGTTGGTTGACGGTGGGTTCATTAGAGAAGTGGGCACCGGCCCAACAGACCCGACGAAGCACTATGAACCGGTACTGTGACAGGCTGTGACACGGTACTGTGACAAGCTATGACAGACTGCTGTGACAGCAGTTAACGAGGCCTTACGCGCGTGCCCTCCTGAAGCGTATCGCCCGGAACACCGACGACGCGATCACCCTCGGTCACTCCCGACAGCACCTGCACCTGCTTCGACGTCTTCACCCCGACGCCCACCTCGCGGAAGCGTGCCTGCCCATCGGCGACGACAAATACTCCGGTGCGGTCCCGCCGCGTGACCACGGCCGTGGCCGGCACAAGAAGCGCATCAGCCACGATCGTCCCGGTGCCTGAGATGTCCACCTGAATGCCGGGCCGCAGCAGGCGATCGGGATCCGTGAACGCCACCTTCGCGCGAATCGACCACGCCTGCCCCACGCCGAAGCGCGGATCGGCGACCCGCGAGAGTTCGGAGACCTTACCCGCAAAGATGCGGCCTGGGTAGGCGTCCGAGTGCACCTCCAGAACCTGCCCCAGCCTGACCTTCGCCACATCCCCGGCCGCAAGGTCAACAGTGACCCAGATGTCCCGCAGGTCGGCAATGGTGAGCACGTTCGTCCCCGGCGCGAGCAGTTCGCCGACTTCGACATCCTTCCTGACAACGGTCCCTGAGATCGGCGCGGCGATCATGGTCGCCGCCAGTTGGGACTGCGCGCCGCGCAGCGCAGCCTCGGCCTGGCCGACGGCCGCTTTGGCGCTGGCGAGATCCGCCAGACGGATGCCCTCCTCCACGCCGGCGGCACGCGCGGCCGCCACCGACGCCTCCGCCTGCCGCACCCGCGCCTCGGCCGTGGCGATGTCCTCGGGTTGCGCCCCGGCTTCGACCAGACTCTGCGACTGCACCGCCGCGTCGTACTGCGCTTGCGCAGTCTCGACGGCGTCGCGGGCGGCGTCGAGCACGTTGCTCGACAGGGCCCCCCGCTCGACCAGCGCGCGCGTCCGATCGAGTTCACGTTTCGCCTGGTCGAGCGCCACCTTCGCCTGCAGGACTCGCGATGCGGCCTGCTGCCGTTCCTGCGGCCGGGCCCCGGCGCGGGCCTTGTCGCGCTGCGCCCGGGCGGCGGCCAGCTCGGCCTGCGCTTCGGACAAGCGGGCCACCGCCGTCGCGCGCTGCAACTCGAGGGCCGCGGCCGCCTGGGTCTGGCGCGCCCGCGCCGCCGATACTGCGGCACGGGCCTCATCCACGCGCGCCCTCAACTCCTCGCTCTCCAATTCGATCAGGATGTGCCCGGCGGTCACCTCGGTGCCGGTGTCCACGTGCACCGCGCTGACGCGTCCGGGCACCTTCGGGGCCACCGTCACGGTGCGGGCCTCAACCGTCCCCGTCACCGCCAGCGAGTCGGCCAGGGGGCCGCGCGTCACCGGCGTGAGGTCGACGGCCGGCGCCCGCCACGGGGCGCTAATTTGATACAACGCGAAGGCGGCAAGCGCGGCGATCCCGCCGATCTGGATCCAGCGCCGTCTGTTCACGCTCAGCCTCCTGCCATCTACACAATCCGTCTTCGACCATCGCCCGGGGCTCCCTGCGATTCAAAGGGGGTGAGGCCGGAAGTGGCAAGAAATACCGGACCGATCTCGAACATACCTCCAACCATAGGGAGGTGCACAATGGCACCATCTGCAACGTCGCTGCGCGCGGTGCTTCGCGCGCACGCCGATCCCGCGAACGCCGCCGGCGCGCAGCGGTGGTTCGTCGGCGGGGTGAAGACTTACGGCGTGCACCGCGAGACGCTTGATGGTCTGGCCCGCAGGGCCGCGGCCGAACTCAAGGCCGCGCGTGCGACGCCGCGGGGCGGACTTCCCGCGGCGATGCGTATTGCCGGCGGCCTGTATCGGTCGCGCAACATGGATGAGGCGGCGCTCGCCGCCCGCATCCTCGAACGGTTCACGCCCGATGTCACGCCGGCACACTTCGCCGCGTTCAACCGCTGGGTGGACACGCTCAACGACTGGGCGAGCACCGACTCGCTCTGTACCCAGATCATCGGGCCGCTGGTGGGTGATCATCCCCAGTTGATCCGGCGCCTCGTGCCGTGGACGCGGTCCCGCCACCGGTGGCGCCGCCGGGCCGCGGCGGTCAGCCTGATCCCGCTGGCGCGCACGGGGCAGTATCTGCCTGAGATCTTCGGCATCGCCGGCCGGCTGCTCGGTGATCCCGATGACATGGTGCAAAAGGGCGTCGGGTGGCTCTTGAAAGAAGCGACCCGGCATCGCGCTCGCGACGTCGTTGCGTACCTCGTCGCGCGGCGTCAGAAGACCACACGGCTGGTCCTCCGCTACGCGAGCGAGAAGCTGCCTCCCGGGCAGCGTCATCAGGTGTTGGGGCGATGACGGCAGCAAAGCCTCCGCGCCCGCCCTGGTGGAAAGGGAGGCGAGGCGAGTGGTGGGTCGCCGGCCAGGGGATCCTGTTCGCGGCGATCGTGGTGGCGCCGGCAGCGTGGCAGTGGGCCGCTCCGCCGCGAAGAGGGTGGACTGCGCTCGGCGCCCTCCTCATCATCGCCGGCCTCGGGCTCGCCGCTCGGGCGGTCATAGAATTGGGCCCGAACCTCAGCGCGCTACCCAGGCCGCTGCGCAACGGAGTGCTGGTGCGGACCGGCGTGTACGCGCAGGCGCGGCATCCGATCTACGGGGGGCTCATCATCGCCGCCGCGGGGTGGGCCCTGTGGCACACGAGCGGACTGCGCCTGCTGCTCGCTGGAGTACTCGCGCTCTATCTGCACGCCAAGGCACTCTACGAGGAATCGCTCCTGCGCGAACGATTCCCCGACTACGCCACTTATCGGGCACGGACGAAGCGCCTGATCCCCTGGATCTTCTAGGGCAGGAGTCTTTCGGCTTCTCCCGAATCCCGCTCGGTATCATCCAGGTATGCTCCACTAAGGGGGGAGTGCGATGAGCAAGGGGATGACACGACGTCGGTTTCTCCGGGTCGCAGGCGCCGGAATCGGAGCCACTGCGCTTGCGCCATTCTTGAGGATGGCACCACACCCCGCGGTGGTGCTCGCACAAAGCCAAGACACCCTCACCTATGGTATGTCATTGCCACCCGACACGCTGGACGTGACCGTCACGACGTCCACCGGTGTCGGCCGGATCGGGCTGCACGTCGTCGATCCGCTCGTCTGGCAGGTCCGACCGGGGGAGTTCGCCCCTGGACTCGCCACCTCGTGGACGGCGTCTCCGGATGCGACGGCCTACACGTTCACCCTCCGCGATGACGTCAAGTTTCAAGACGGCACGCCGCTGACCGCCGAAGCGTTGAAGGTGACGTTCGACCGGATCGTCGATCCTAACACGAAGTCTCAGACGGCCTTCAGCTTCATCGGCCCGTACGACAAGACGGAGGTCTTGAGCCGGAACCAGGCCCGGGTGCGGTTCAAGCATCCGTACGCAGCATTCCTGGACGCCGCCAGCACGCCGTACCTGGGCATCATCTCCCCCGCGGCCCTGAAGAAATACGGGGCGGACTTCGGCCCGGTTGTTTTCGTATCGACGGGCCCCTACTCGATCCAGTCGTATCAGACCGGCACAGAGGTCGTGCTCGTGCGCAACATCAACTACAACTGGGCCTCCCGCGTCTTCAAGCACAACGGGCCGCCATACCTCCAGCGCATCACCTACAAGATTATCATCGAACAGAGCACGCGCCTGGCGACGCTGGAGACCGGGGAAACCCAGTTCATCGATGATGTGCCAACGACCGACGTCGAGCGGCTGAAGGCCAACCGTAACTACGTGGTCCTGGAGATCCCGCAGGCGGGGTCGGGCTGGTCCCTGATGTTCAACCAGCAGCGCCAGCCGGCGAATGATCTCGCCGTCCGGCGAGCGATCCAGTTGTCCGTGGACAAGGAAGGCATGGCCAAGGCGGTCTGGAACGGCGTGTATAAGCCCGCCTGCAGTCCGCTGACCCCCAACCTGTTCGGCTTCGATCCAGAGACGTGCAAGAAGTACGCGCGCAACGTGGACCAGGCGAGACGCGTCCTCGATGAGGCCGGGTGGCAGATGGGACCGGACGGCATCCGCACAAAGGGCGGGCAGCGGCTGACCCTCGACTTCTACTTCCAGGCGGAAAACATCAAGAACCGGGAGATGGCGGCCTTCGTCCAGGCGAGCGTCAAACCCATCGGCATCGACATCGCGCTGCAGTCCCGGGCGCGCCCCGCCTACTTCGCCGCAGTCCGCCAGGGCCAGCACCACATCCAGTTCTGGTGGGAAACCGGGACCGATGCCGGCGAGATCCTGCGGATCCTGTTCCATTCCAGCAATGCGGGCGGCGGGACGAACCGGAACAACTATCGCAACGCCGACATGGACAAACTGATCGAGCAGATTGAGGGCGAGGTCGATCCGAAGAAGCGCAAGGAACTGCTGGTGAAGGCCCAGCAGAAGGTCATGGACGAGGCGATCATGGCCTTCCTCGTCGACCCACCGTCGATCTACGCCCACCACCGAACCCTCTCGGGGATCTGGGTGGACTGGGGCGGAAACTATCCGTACTTCTACGACGCGCGCATAGCGAAGTAGAGCAGAGGGCACGATTGCGGCGCGGGGTCGGGCTTCTGGGCACAACCCGGCTCCGCGCCGTTTTGATGTGTTGTCAAGCCACCGGGTGACGGGTCGGCATGCTGGAGTACATCGCCAAGCGTCTCCTGCTCACCATCCCGACGATCCTCGCCATCACCGTGGTGGTCTTCCTGATCCTCCAAGCCGTCCCGGGTGATCCCGCCATCATCTTCCTGGGAGAGAGATCTGCCACCCCGGAACGCCTGGAGGCGATCCGCCGGTCGATGGGCCTCGACCGTCCTCTGGGCGTGCAATACCTGGACTTCCTCCGCGGCATCGTCCGAGGAAATCTCGGGAGGTCGCTCTTCAGCCGCCTGCCTGTGGTGAGCGAAATCCTCATCCGCATTCCCCCCTCCACCCAACTGGCCGTCGCCGCCTTCCTGCTTGCGATCGCGCTGGGACTGGTACTGGGGATTGTCTCGGCCCTGTGGCGCTCCACATGGCTCGATGTCGGCGCGATACTCTTCGCCATCCTCGGGGTATCCATGCCGATCTTCTGGCTCGCCTCCATGCTCATCTTCGTGTTCGCGCTGACGCTCGGCTGGTTCCCGGCCACGGGCATGGGAGGGTGGAACCGGCTGGTGCTGCCCGCGCTGGCCCTGGGCCTGATCTCGTCTGCCACACTGGCCCGACTGGTCCGGTCGAGCGTCCTGGAAGTTCTCTCGCAGCCATTCGTGACCACGGCGCGCTCAAAGGGCCTGGCTGAGATGACGGTCCTGGTCAGGCACGTGCTGAAAAACGCGTCCATCCCGGTGATCACGGTGATGGGGCTGCAGTTCGGGACCCTCCTGTCGGGAGCCGTGATCACCGAGACGGTGTTCGCACGGCCAGGGGTCGGCAAGCTCCTCATCGACGCCATCCTCAACAAGGACTTTCCGGTGGTCCAGGGCGTGGTGCTCCTCATCGCCCTCGTCTATGTGCTGATCAATCTGGTGGTTGATGTCTCGTATGCCTTCCTCGACCCCCGAATCCGTTTCGATTGAGGCCGCGTCGGCCCAGCCGGCGTTTCGCGGCCGCTCGGCGTGGGGGGATGCCTTCACCCGCCTGCGGCGGTCTCGCGGCGCCCTGGTCGGAGCCCTCATTCTCAGTCTGATCGTCCTGGCCGTCCTCGGGGCCGGTGCCCTGACACGATACGACCCGCTGGCGATCAACGCCGCGCAGGGATCCCAACCCCCGGGGCCGGGACACCCGCTCGGAACGGATATCCTGGGCCGGGACATGTACACGCGCGTGCTGTTTGGCGGCCGGCTCTCGCTCGTGACCGGTATTATCTCGGTCACCTTCGCGCTTGCACTGGGCGTCCCCATGGGGCTGATGTCGGGATTCTATGGGGGCCTCACCGACCGGCTGGTGATGCGGCTCGTCGATCTGATGTTGACCTTCCCGGGAATCCTCCTGGCGCTGGTCATCGTCGCTGTCCTTGGCCCGAGCCTGTTGAACGCCATGGTGGCGGTCGGCATCTCCGCGTCGCCCACCTACGCCCGCGTGGTGCGCTCCACCGCGCTCTCTGCCAAGACCGAAGCCTATATTGAGGCTGCCCGGGCGCTAGGTTGCAGCAATCTGCGGATCATCATCCGGCACATCCTGCCCAACACCATTGCGTCGCTAATCGTCCTGGGAACGCTGGGGGTGGCCGGCGCCATCATCGCCGCGGCGGCGCTGAGCTTCCTGGGCCTGGGGGCGCAGCCCCCGCAGCCTGAATGGGGTGCGTTGCTAAGCGAAGGACGCAGTTATCTGCGCACGGCCTGGTGGATGACCGCCTTTCCGGGGCTCGCCATCATGCTCACCGTCCTGGCGATCAACCTGCTGGGCGACGGCCTGCGCGATGCGCTTGATCCTCGCCTTCGAGCGTGAGCGGCGCGAGGCAAGACCTCCGGCGCAAGAGGTGGGATTCCAGGTACACTAGGTGATACCGGTGAAGGAGGCGTTTGAGTCGCATGGACAAAGTTCGTTGGGGCGTATTGAGCGTTGCAAACATCGGTGTGCGCGCCGTGATTCCCGCGATACAGCATGCGCGGCGGAGTCAGCTCGTCGCGATCGCCAGCCGGACGGCCGACCGCGCGCAGGAGGCAGCGCAGCGCCTGGGCATCCCCAAGGCGCACGGATCGTATGACGCGCTGCTCGCCGATCCGGACGTCGACGCGATCTATATTCCGCTGCCGAACTCGATGCACCGCGAGTGGACGATCAGGTGCGCGCAGGCCGGGACGCACGTGCTCTGCGAGAAGCCGCTGGGGCTGAATGCCGCGGAATGTGAGGAGATGATCGCGGCCTGCCGGCAGCACAACGTTACCTTAATGGAAGCGTTCATGTACCGGTTCCATCCCCGGACCGAGCGCGTCGCGCGCCTGGCCGCCGAGGGTGCGATCGGCGACGTGCGGATGGTCCGCGCATCGTTCACCTTCGCGGTGCGCAGCCCCGATAACATCCGGCTCATCCCTCAGTTGGGCGGCGGCGCCCTGTACGACGTGGGCTGCTACGGCGTGAACGTCAGCCGGATGCTCCTGGGCGAGCCTCGGGATGCGCTCGCGCGGGCCGACTTCGGGACGAGCGGCGTGGATGAGGTAACCGCCGCGGTGCTGCGGTTCGACGGCGACCGCCTGGCGGTGATCGACTGCGGCCTCAGGGTCTCGCGGCGTCAGGAGTACGAGGTCATCGGCACCCACGGTCACCTCACCGTGCCGCTGGGGTTTCTGCCCGGGACCGGCGACACGGCGATCCATGTCACGAAGGACACCGGGCCGTCGGTGATCACCGTGCCGGGTACGGATGAGTATCAACTCATGGTCGAGCACTTCGAGGACGCGCTGCTCGACGGCGCGCCGCTGCGGCTGCCCCCGGATGACGCGACGAAGAATGTGCGCGTGATAGACGCGCTGTACCAATCGATGAAAACGGGCCGCGCGGAGGCTATCTAGCGGGGCTGCGCTCACCGGCCCGGCCGTCGACCAGCGCCGCGATCTCCGCAGGCGTAAACTCGATCTCGGCCAGCACCTCGCGCGTGTGCTCACCCAACCGCGGCGGCGGCAGGCGCACCGCACCCGGGGTGCCTTCCAGCTTCACCGGGATGCCGACCATCTTGATCGGCCCTAGTTCACGATGCTGCATCTCGACGATCATCTCGTTGTGCGCCACCTGGGGATCGGCCAGCGCTTCGTCAATCGAATTCACGCGGGCGCACAAGATGTCGACGGACTCGAGCGCCTCGATCACCTGCTGCGTGGTCCGCTTTCCGAATTCGAGGCGCCACCGCGCCTGCAGCGCATCGCGGTGGGCCACCTGCGCCTCGTGCGTCGCATAGCGTGGATCGGTCGAAAGATCCTCGATGCCGAGACCCTTGCAGATTTCCTGGAGCGGATTTGGCTTGAAGGCACCGACCATCACGACGTGTCCGTCGAGCGTCTTGAAGGTGCCCGACAGCGGGAAGGCGCCCCAGTTTAGACGCTCGCGGAGATTCATCCACACCGTCGCCTCTTGCAGTTGCATGGCGAGCATGCCGTCGAGCAGCGACACGTGCACGATCTGTCCCAGACCGG
>JBGPLF010000116.1:0-12074 GCA_041486265.1 bacterium | reverse complement strand
CGACGATACAGGTACCGTGAACGTGGCGCTATTCAGTGAGGCTGCGCGCGCGATACGAGTGAAGAACAACACCATCAGCATCACGCTGAAGAAGCCGTTTGCGCCGTTCATGTCGATCATGGCGTTGTGGTCGATGGTGGTGAGCAAGAAGTGGACCATGGCCCGCGGCGACTGGGACGGCACCGCGGGCGGCCTCAGCAAGTTGAACAATCCCAAGAGGCCTGAAGATACGGTGCTGTTCACCAACGCGAACGGTACAGGGCCCTTCAGGCTCGCTCAGTGGGACCGGCAAAGTCGCCAGGTCATTCTTGAGCGCAACGACGGCTACTGGCGCAAGCCGCCGGCGCTCAAACGGATCGTCATCCGAACGGTTGAGGATTTCGGCGCACGGCGCCTCATGCTCCAACAGGGCGACGGGGATCTGATCACGGTCAGCCGGCCGGAGCAGACGCAGGTTGAGAACCTGGCCGGCGTCCGGATTGCGGATAATCTCCCCACGCTGATCACGGACGGGATCTTCATGAACGCGAAGATCGACATCGCTGGCAACCCTGACGTAGGCAGCGGCCGGCTCGACGGCACCGGCATCCCATCGGATTTCTTCGCTGATATCAACGTGCGCCGGGGCATCGCCCAGGCCTTTGACTACGACACGATGATTCGCGATTGCTGGCGGGGCAAAGCCGCAGTCGGCACCGGACCGATTCCGAAAGGCCTCTTCGGCTATCCATCAGCCGCGAAGTGGTACGCTTACGATCCGCGACTCGCGGCCGCCGCGCTCCGCGTGGCCTGGGGTGGCCAGGTCTGGAGCATGGGGTTCCGGTTCAGCGTCCTCTTCGACGCCGGAAACCCCACCCGACAGTGCATCCCGTCGGTGCTCAAGTCGGGCGTCGAGACCCTGAACCCCAGGTTCCGGATCGACATGAAGAGCATCACGTGGGCGCAATTCAACCAGCGCTACCGTGACGGCAAGTTGCCGGTCTTTATTGTCGGATGGGTGGCCGACTTTCCGGATCCCGATAACTTCGTGACCCCATTCATGCACAGTTCGGGCGTCTACGCCAAAGCGGAGGGCTACAGGAATCCCGAGGCCGACAGGCTCGTCGGGCAGGCCAGATTCGAGACCGATCCGGTCAGGCGAGAGGCGATGTACGCGAGGCTGCACGAGATCGCGTTCAATGACGTTAACGCCCCGTATCGGATCCCGCAGACTTCGAGGTCATGCGGACGTGGGTGCGGGGCTGGTACACAAACCCCACGTTCTTTGGGCCTTACCTGTATCCGATCTCGAAGTGGCAATAAGGTCTACGGAAGCCAGCGGCGATGCCATCGCGGGCAGTACGTATTTATGCCCTGGCTACCGTGCAAAGCGTGCGGGGTCGAAAGGGGCCAAGTCTAGATCAGAAGCTTGACCGGTGACGAGGTCGGCAATCGCCACTCCCGTCACGGGCGCCAGGGTGATGCCCATCATCGCGTGGCCGGCGGCCAGGAAGACGTTGCCGAGCCCCGGCACCCGCCCGATCACGGGGAGGCCGTCAGGCGTCACCGGACGCATGCCCATCCATGCGGTCCGGGCCGTCCCATTATCCCAGCCCATGAAGTATGTGCTCGCAGCCTTCTCCATCGGAGCGATGCGGCGCGCATCCAGCGTCGCGTCCATGCCTGACAACTCCATCGTCCCGGCCAAACGCAGGGATCTGGCAAACGGGCTGCACGCCACCCGGGCCTCTTCGAGATAGATGGGTCTCCGCAGTTTGATCGGAGGATTGGGCAGCGTCAGGCTGTAGCCCTTGCCCGCCTGGAGTGGAAACGTGAATCCGAACTGCTTCGACACCACAGCCGACCAGGCGCCCGCCGCAATCACGAAGGTGTCGCCTTCGATGCGCCCCGCAGAGGTGAGAATCCCCGTCGCCCTGCCGCCGCGCAGCTCGGCGCCGGTCACCTCGGTCCCCGGCCGAACACTGACGCCCATCCCACCTAGTCTTTGCACCAGGGCATCCATCAGCGACTCGGGATGCAGATGGCGCTCTCCAGGCACGAACACGCCACCCACGACCGGCCCGGACAACTGTGGCTCCAATTCGTGAACGGCCTTCGCATCCAGCGACTCCGGCACTCCATAGCCGTAATGCTGTAGTTCCCGGAGTTCGTTGAAGACTTGATGCTGTATCCGTTCATCCAGGAACGCAAACAGCACGCCATCAGCATGCATCTCGAATGAGACACCGTCTGCTTGAAGGGCATCGAACAATGGCATGGTGCGCCGGCCGAACCCGGCTACCGCATCCAGGCCCGACTGGTGGTCTCGCGGATTGCAATGCCGCCAGAATCCCCAGAGCCATCGGACTAAGTCCGGATCAAGGCGGGGCTTGATGTACAGGGGACTTGTGCGGCTCAGCATCCACTTGAGGGATGTTCTGACCAGGCCTGGCGCCGGCAGCGGACCCGAGAACGACGGCACGACCCACCCCGTGTTGCCGCTGGAACAGGCTGCCCCGGGCTGGCCTTTGTCGACCAGAATGACCTCGACGCCGCGGCGGCGCAGTTCGTAGGCAGTCAGCAGGCCAATGACTCCTGCACCGACGATCACCGTGCGCGCCATCGAATCAGGCACCAGTATTACCCGCCCCACACCTGCCGGAACACCCTCAGAAAATTGCCTCCAAGAATCTTGCGGATCGCGTCGTCTGTGTAGCCACGGGCCACCAGACCTCTGGTGACGTTGGGGATTTTCTCGAACCCGTCGATGCCTGCCGGATAGACCCACGGCGGCTTCGGGTAGACATCTGTTCTGTACTTGAAGTATTCGTAGTCATCTTCAGTTTCGGTCGAGAAATCGAACCCCAGGCCCACGTGGTCGTCGCCGGCCAGCGAGACGAGGTAATCGATGTGGTCAAGCAGATGCTCGACGGTCGGTGACGGATGTTTCGACACAAACGCCGGGAAGGCGACGACGCCGACGACACCCCCACGAGCCGACACGGCGCGGATCTGGTCATCCGCGAGGTTGCGCGGGCTGTCGCAGACGGCCTTCGCGTTGGAATGGCTGAAGACCACAGGCGCCTGGGAAGCCTCGATCGCCTCCATGCTGGTCCGGTATCCGACGTGCGACAGATCGACGAGGAGCCCGAGCCGGTTCATCTCAGCAATGACCTCCAGCCCGAGATCGCTGAGCCCCACGTCTGTCCGCTCAGTGCATCCGTCACCCAGCGGGTTCCGCGCGTTGTACGTGAGCTGGATGACCCGGATGCCCATTCGGTAGAATGCCTCCACGAGGTTGGCGTTGTATTCCAGTGGGGTCCCACCCTGGAACTGCATGACTACGGCCACCCGCCCTGAGCGCTTTGCCGCGTCGATGTCGGCGGCGGTCGTGGCCAGGCAGAGGTCGCCGCCCCACTCGCGGAACTTCGGATACCACGCAGCGACTTCGTGGAGAGCTGTGTATGCCCCCTCGATCGACGCCACCGTGCTCACCGCGCACGTCACCCCGCCGCGCCGCAGTTCGGGAAGACGCTTCTTGATTTCCTTCGGGTTGACGAGCGGGCAGGTGGCGTCGATCACGCATGCCTCAGCGTGCAAGTGCTCAGCCCGCCTTAACTGTTCTGGTGTAAGCAGCGAACCTCTCTGTGGTGACACTGCGTCCTCCTTCGGCCGAGCATCTGTTCGCTATCGTTTGAGCAACGGATCCAGCGCGTCGCGCAGGCCGTCCCCCAGGAAGTGGAAGCCCATGAGCGTCAGGCTGATCGCAATGGCCGGGGCCAGGATCACGTGCGGGTAGGATTGAACCGCCTGCACGCCTTCCGAGATCATGAGCCCCCAACTTGGCATCGGTGGATCGACCCCGAGCCCGATGAAGCTCAGCGACGCCTCGAGCAGGATCGCGTTCGGGACGCCCAGCGTCGCCGCGACGAGAATGGGCCCGAGCGTGTTGGGCAGCAAATGGGCCCGGATGATGCGCCCGGGACGAGCGCCCAGCACCCGGGCCGACTCGACGAACTCCCGTTCTCTGAGCGAGAGGATCTGCCCGCGGACGAGACGGCACGTGGTCAGCCAGCTCGTCAGCCCGAGCGCGATGAACACGCCCAGCAGTCCGCCGAGCGCCTTGTTGAGCGCGGCCAGCGGCATCAGCCATCCCGCGACGGCACCCCCAAACTGGGCTTTCAGGAAGCTCATCACGATGATGATCAGCAGCAGGTCGGGAAAGGCGTAGAGGGCATCCACCACCCGCATGATCAGCGTGTCCACCCAGCCGCCGAAATAGCCTGCCAGCGATCCCATCACCGTTCCGATCGAGATGATGATGAATTCGGCGACGAGACCGACGGTGAGGGAGATCCGAGCGCCCACCAACAGTCGGCTCAGCAGATCACGCCCGAGGTGGTCGGTGCCCAGCCAGTGAGTCCCGCTGGGCGACGCGTACAACGCCAGCAGATCCTGGCGCTCATAAGAATGCGGCAGAAACAATGGGGCCAGAATCGCCGCCAGCGCCAGCACGACCAGAAATCCCAGGCTCGCCATGGCGACGTGGTTGCGCAGCAATCGCTTCCAGGCATCTGCCCAGAACCCGCGTGAGAGCGCTGCGAGTTGATCGGCGGACATGGCGGCGCTTGCCCGCGCCCGGACGGAGGATTCGGTGGTGATCCGCTCATTCATACCGGATGCGGGGGTCGAGGAACGCGTAGGTGAGATCGACGATCAGGTTGACGATCATGACGATGACGGCCAGCAGCAGCGTGGTGCCCATGATGACGGGATAGTCACGAGCCGAGATGGACAGCACGAGGTACCGGCCCAGCCCGGGCACGCCGGTTACCGATTCCACATAGAACGAGCCGGTCACGACGAATGCCAGATAGACGCCGGTGATTGTTACGACGGGAATCATCGCGTTCCGGGCCGCGTGCCGGGCCACGACGGCCAGTTCTTTCAGCCCCTTGGCCCGGGCGGTCCGGACATAGTCGGCGCGGATCACCTCCAGCATGCTCGATCGCGAGTATCGTGCGACCGCGGCCAGCGGCCATAACGCCAGCGCAAACAACGGGATGAGGGCCTGCCGGCTGAAGAGACCCGACCATCCGCTCGTGGGCACCCAGCGGAGATAGACGCCGAAGACGACGATCATGACCGTCGCGACGACGAACGAGGGCGTGGAGATCCCAATGACCGCCAGGAGCATCAGCCCGCGGTCGATCCAGGAATCCTGCCGGATCGCCGCGACAAACCCGAGAGGGATGCCCACGCCGACCGCGACGACCATCGCCGCCAGTCCGAGTTGCAGCGAGATGGGAAAGAAGTCCGCGATGATTTCATTCACGGTCCGCCCGCGCTGCCGATACGACGGTCCGAGATCGCCGTGCAGCGCGCCGCTCAGGTAGTCGACGTACTGCTTCCAGAGCGGGTCGTTGAGATGGTACTTCCTCATCAGGTTTTCCCTGATCTCAGGGAACACGGGGCGGCTGCCGGTCTCGTCCCACGGCCCGCCGGGCGTCGCGCGCATAAGGAAGAAGACGATCGTGTAAATTAAGAGCAGCGTGGGGATGAGGGCCAGGACGCGGCGCACCACATACCTACGCATGGGCAACTCCCGGAGCGAGTCTGCGCCGAATCACAGAGCAGGGGTGGGCTGAGACGGTTCCGTCGGCCGGAACGCCCCAGCCCACCGCCTGTCTAATGCTCCAGGATCGTCACGTCACGCAGCCAGAAGAATCCCAGGATCCGCGTGTGCTGGAGCCCCTTCAGCCACGGCTTGCGCATCCAGTAGTCCGTAAAGTACCATAACCCGATCGTCGGGCTTTCGCGCTCGAGGATCATGTCAGCCTGGTCGTAGAGGGCGATACGCTTGGCTCGGTTCAGCTCGGGAGCCGCCGCGCGCACCAGCTGCAGAAACTGGTCGTTCTGCCAGTGCGAATTCAGCCAGCCGTCCTCGAAGAAGATATTGTACCAGTTCGTCGGATCCTCGTAGTCCGACCACCAGCCGCCGCGGGTGTAGATGTCGAACGGCTGGTTCTTGCGGCCCGAGCGCCACGCGCTGAAGGCCTTGGGCTCCATGAGCTCGATCTGCGCGGTGATGCCGAGGGTGTCCTTCCACATCTGCTGCAGCAGCTCGGCGAGGACGCGATTGCCCCGGGCTTGGACGTCCGGCGCGGTGAGCTTGAAGGCCGGGAACCCGCGGCCGCCCGGAAAGCCGGCTTCGGCCATGAGTCGCTGGGCGTCGGCGGGTCCGCCCTGCAGCGCATGCTTCGAATCGTAGCCCTGGATGCCCGGGGCGACGAGAACCTTCGTCGGCTTGTACAAACCACGGCTGATGACCTGGGTGACCTTCTCGCGATCGATCGCCAGGTTGAAGGCCTGCCGCACGCGCGTGTCATTCCACGGCGCCCGGCCCGCATCGAACACGAGGAACTGAGACGCTGAGAGGAGCTCTGATGTGAGCTGCTTGCTGAGGTTCGGGTCGCGCAGCACACGCTCGATGTCGGCCGTGGGGACGCACATGGCAAAGTCGGTCTCGTTGGCCTCGAAGGCGCGGAAATCCGCACTGCACAGTTCGGTCGCGGGCACGATGCGGACGAGCACTTTTTGAAGCACCGGCTTCTTGCCCCAGTAGTTCTCGTTGCGAACCAACACCATCTCTTGATCATGCTTCCAGCTCTGCATGGTAAAGACGCCGTTGCTGACGATGTTCGCGGCCTCGCTCCACTTGTCGCCGAACTTCTCGACGACGTGCTTCGGCACCGGGTAGAGGTAGGTCAATCCGGCGACCGACCTGAAGTACGGCGCCGGCTCAGCCATCGTGATCTGCAGCGTGTAGGTGTCCACCGCCTTGATCGCGACGGTGTTGGGATCCTTCACTTTGCCTGACATGTAGGGGTCGGCGCCCTTGATCGCCGAGTAGAACGAGGCTACGTCAGAGGCGAATTTCGGATCGATCGCTCGCTTCCACGAGAATTCGTAATCCTGCGCGGTCACGGGCTTGCCATCGGACCATTTCGCGGATGGGTTGAGCTTGAACGTCCAGGTCAACCCGTCTTTCGAGACGTCCATGCTCTTGGCGCCCAACCAGATGATCTTGCCGTCGTCGAGGATCTTGTACAGTCCCTCGAAGATTTGGTCGACATACCAGATGGAGTGGTCGCCCGCCAGATTCGGATCCATGCTGGTGGGCTCGCGGATCACCATCCTCAAGGTCTGGTCCTTCGCCAGTTTTGCCTGACTGAACGCTGGCGACACCGCCGTCATGGGAATCACGAGCGCCACCGCGGCGGCAAATACGATGAGCCTCAGAACCGCTATCCGACGACTCATATGAGTCCCCCCTGGTTTCCTGCGCAGATAGTGGTTGAATGCGCTGGAGAGTTGGCTTCTAGTTCTTGACGGCCCCCGGCCTTCCTGCTATTCTTTGTAGTCAGAAGTACCGTGACGTACTTCGGGCAAGGGCGCCCCTGGTGTGGGCGCCTTCTCTGTTTTTCGTAGGTATTCTTCCCCAGAAACTGACGGGGAGTGGGAGGGAACAGGCATGGCAATGGTAGGCGACCGCCCGGCCGCCGATGTCACGGTCACTCCGGCGAAAGCCATCGAGATGGCCAAGTCGCAGGGGGTGCAGATCATCGATTTCCGGTTCACTGATCTCTTCGGGATGTGGCAGCACTTCTCGATGCCGGCGACGCAGTTGTCCACCGAGTTATTCGAAGAAGGCATCGGCTTCGACGGCAGCAGCATCCGTGGGTTCCAGCATATACACGAGAGCGATCTCATCCTGCTGGCCGATGCAAACACAGCCGTCGTCGATCCTCTCAGCCGAGTGCAGACGATGCTGCTTACCTGCGACGTGTACGACCCGGTGACGCGCGGCCGGTACAGCCGCGATCCACGCTACGTCGCCCAGAAGGCCGAGGAGTTCGTCAAGACCTCCGGCATCGCGACGACCGCATATTGCGGGCCGGAGGCCGAGTTCTTCGTCTTCGACGACGTGCGCTTCGATCAGACCGCGAACACGTCGTTCTACTACGTGGACAGCAACGAGGGCGCGTGGAACTCCGGCCGCGAAGAGAAGCCCAACCTGGCGTACAAGCCGCGGCACAAGGAAGGCTATTTCCCGGTCCCGCCGGCTGACAGCCTGCAGGACTTTCGCAGCGAGCTGGTCCTCAAGATGCAGGACGCGGGCATCGAGGTGGAGGTGCACCACCACGAGGTCGCGACGGCCGGGCAGTGCGAGATCGACATGCGGTTCAAGAGCCTGACGAAGATGGCCGACCAGATGCAGCTCTACAAGTACCTGGTCAAGATGCTGGCGCGCTCGCACTTCAAGACGGCCACATTTATGCCCAAGCCGCTCTTCGGCGACAATGGCTCCGGGATGCATTGCCACCAGAGCCTGTGGAAGGATGGGAAGAACATCTTCTTCGATGCCGACGGCTACGCGTGTATCAGCGATATCGCGCGTTGGTACATCGGCGGGCTGCTCAAGCACTCGCCGGCGCTGCTGGCGTTCTGCGCGCCGACCACCAACTCGTACCGCCGCCTGGTGCCGGGCTTCGAGGCGCCGGTCAACCTGGTCTACTCCAAGCGGAACCGGAGCGCCGCGGTGCGCATCCCAGTCTACTCGAAGAATCCCAAGGCCGTCCGCGTCGAGTACCGGCCGCCGGACCCGTCGGCCAACCCGTACCTGGCGTTTGCCGCCATGACGATGGCCGGCCTTGACGGCGTCAAGAACAAGATCGATCCGGGCGAGCCGATGGACGTGGACTTGTACGAGCTGCCGCCGTCGAAGGCCGCAAAAGTGAAACAGGTCCCGGGATCGCTCGACGCCGCACTGAAGGCGCTGGAGTCCGACCACAAGTTCCTGCTCGAGGGCGAGGTCTTCACGGAAGACATCATCTCGACCTGGATCGAGACGAAGATCAAGAAGGATGTGGATTACATCCGACTGCGTCCGCATCCGTCGGAGTTCTACCTGTACTACGACGCGTAGGACCCGGGTGCCGAGCCGTCGGAGCTCGGTGAGTCAGCGAGGGGCGGGGGCAACCCCGCCCCTTCGTGTTTAGCTCTTTTAGTCAAACATGACCACGTTGCGTAATGCTGCTCCCGTTTCCATCGCCGTAATCGCCTCGTTGATTTGTTCCAAGGGATAGCGCGCTGTGATCAACTCATCCAGTTTGAGCCGTCCGCGCCTATAGAGTTCCACTAACCGCGGAACATCGACGCTCAACCGAGTTGATCCCATGACACACCCTATAACCCGCCGCTCGTTCACGACCAGCTTGCCCACCGGGAGCGCTACGGTTGCCCCCTCATGTGGTATCCCGACGACAACAACCGTTCCGGCCATACGGATCATGTCTATCGCCTGCGCCACCGCCGTTGGATTCCCAACGGTTACGAACACATAGTCTGCCCCTCTACCAGACGTCAGCTCCTTTACCCGCGCGACGGGGTCATCTTGCGCTGCATTGATGGTGCCGGTCGCACCAAAGGCCAGCGCCGCGGTCAATTTCGCGTCCAGGAGATCTACTGCGATAATTGGGTGCGCTCCCACCAATACAGCGCCCTGGATCGCATTAAGTCCCACGCCGCCGGTGCCGATAACGACAACGCTTTGGCCTGGGCGCACGCGTGCAGTGTTGACGACAGCCCCGACCCCCGTGATGACTCCACACGCTAGCAGAGCCGCCCGATCCAGCGGCATGTCTGTGGGGACAGCCACAACTTGGGATTGATCAACGATGACATATTCGGCAAAGGCGGCTGTCCTGTTGCCATGTCGAAGCGGTTCCCCACCTGTATTACGGAGCCGACTCTCGGTCTGCAATGCGAAAGTGCCGGCGCATAGATGCGGAGATCCAATCGTACAGTAGAAGCAGCGTCCGCAGGATCGTAAGAGTGACACCACGACCGCATCGCCCGGCTTTGTGAGCGTGACGTTTGCGCCCACCGTGTCGACAATGCCGGCAGCTTCATGCCCGGGCACAACCGGGAGGCCGCCACCCCATTCCCCGCGGATCAGATGTACATCCGTATGGCAGATTCCTGTGGCAGTCAGGCGTACTTTCACCTCGCCGTACTGTGGGGGATCGATTTCGACTTCTTCGACGACTAAGGGTTTGCCAAATTCGTAGCAGACAGCGGCTTTCATTGTGAGCTCCTTTCAGGATCACAGTGGAACGATCTGTGCAAAGCTGGCGGAAGCTTGGGAGAAGGCCGATTGCTTTAGACGCGCAGCAACGGGAGGCAGGCAAGCGAAGGTGTGTTTGATGCCGTCCCCAGTTCTGTAGGCTTGTTAGAATCCCTTCTCAATCGGCGAAAGAGACGGTGGAGGTCATCACTTCAACGGCGAGGTCCGGCGCTCCGACCACGAACCCCTCAACTCACCGGTCCGGGTGCCCCCAGGAATGGGTGCGGGTTTCGGAGAACTCCGGCGCATGGCCTTTTACCTGGTCCGTGCCAAACCCAAGGCCGATCTGATCGCGTCGCTGCAGGCGCGGCTGGAGAAGGGCGAGTTCAAGGTGATGCGGCCCTTCGGCGGCTCGTTGACCCGAGCCCTTCAAGATGCCCGCTGGGATGCTCAGGCCGGTGAGGCTGTGTGGGAGGAAGAGGACTACTGCTCCCCGCCGCTGGCCATGGAGCGCGCGGCGGTGCTGGATGACTACTTCGACGGCCTGCGCGTGGAACGGGTCCATGAAGGCCAGGGGTGGAAGAGGCTTCAGGACCTTCCTTCGTTTTGGGAATCCGTTGCGCGATCGTCTCGCGTCTGATCCCGCCTCCTGACCCTCGCGCGCCTTTCGGTTCTGACGATCGCCCGGAAGGTGCTCCGTCGCGCACCGTCAAACAGGTTCTGCATCAATGACAAACGCAGAAGCGATCGCGAGAGCCCTCGCGGCTGAAGGAGTCGAGTACGCTTTTGGACTTCCCGGCGGTGAGGTCGTCGTGCTCATCGACGCCCTGCGCCGGGTCGGCATCAAGTTTCTCCTCGTCGGCCATGAAGCCAGCGCCGCGTTCATGGCGGACGTCACAGGTCAGATCACCGGCCGGGCGGGCGTTTGTGTTTCGACACTGGGTCCGGGGGCCGCAAACCTGGTGACGGGCGTGGCCAACGCCTACCTTGAGCGCTCGCCCGTGCTGGCGCTGACCGCACAGATCTCGCACGACCTCTACCCCAGTTTCACGCACCAGCGGCTTCCCCTCGACCGGCTTTTCGGCAGTATCACGAAGCAAAGTTCGCCTCTGGATGGGGTCGACACGGGCGCGAAGGTCGCAGCCGCGCTGCGGCTCGCGCGGAGCGACCGGCCGGGGCCGGTACACCTGGCGATTTCGAGTGATGTGGCCGCCGGCGAATCCAGATCGTTGGCCGGGCCGGCCGCGTCGGCCGGCCTTCCAATGGGCGGCCTTCTGGTGCCAAACGGCGGCAGCGGCGGCACGGACGCGCGGATGCAGGCGGCCGAGGTGGTACGGGCGATTCAGCAAGCCCGCCGGCCGTTGCTGCTCATTGGCCTCGGTGCGCGCCCCGGTGACGCGCCTGCCATCCGCGATCTGCTCGAAGTGACGCAGTGGCCGTGGATGTCGACGCCCAAGGCCAAAGGCATCGTGCCGGAGACGCACCCACGCTTCCTGGGTGTCGCAACCGGCATGGCGATCGATCGAGCGATCCTCGAAACTATTGAGGCGAGCGATCTGCTCGTGGGGATCGGGTTCGATTCTGTGGAGTGCGACAAGCCTTGGTTCCTGGATCGCCCGATGGTGAGCATTTCGCGCTGGCCGACGCGCGAAGGAACGTATCAACCTCTGGAAATCGTCGGCGACATCGGCACAACCGTCGGCGAGATGGTGACGCGCCTGGCTCCGAAGCCGTGGCCGGACGCGCTGCTGCAGGAACGCCGCCGGGCGATTGTGCGGCACCCGAGCTCCACCGGCGGTCCGAGCGACGCTGTCGGCAGTCCGAGCGCCGGTCTCTCTCCTCTAGCTGCGCTGCAGGCCCTCAGAGACGTGCTGCCCGAGGAGACTGTGGTAACCTGCGACGTCGGTTCCCATAAACTGCTGGCCGGCCAGTTCTGGCGGACCACCGCGCCGCACACGTTCTTCAT
>JBGPLF010000115.1:0-12081 GCA_041486265.1 bacterium | reverse complement strand
TGCCGATCGGCACCACGCCCAGGGTGGCCCGGCGGTGGCTCCGCAGCAGTCCATTGGCCACCTCGTGTGCGGTACCGTCGCCCCCCGCGGCCAGGACCACGTCGGCGGACGACGCGGCGGCCATTTCGATGGCGTCGCCTCTCTTCTGCGACAAGCTTTCCGTCACGTCCCATCCTGCTTCCTGAAAGATGGGGCGGATACGCCGCCAGAGCCGCATACCGCGGTTGCCGCCCGCCGTGGGGTTGACGATCGCGTAGGCGCGCACCACCGAGACTTACGAGGGAGAGGCGAGGACTCCTTCCCGGAGGCAGGAGTCCTCCGGCACGGAAGCGCAGTGTCACCATTGACCATGGCGCTACTGAGACGGGCGGCCGGCCCGTTGGTTTTGGAAGTGCTGGCCCCGAGCCTCCTGGGATCAGGTCTGCCGCGGGCGCCCGGCGACGCGCCGCGGCCTGCCGCCCCCCGCCCCGGAGACGTCGGCGGTGAGGAAGCGTACCGGCTGCTGCGGCTGCTGGACCGCCTGCGCCAGCTCTACGGCAGCCGGATCGTCATCCACCTGATCGAACCCTTCTCGCTGGCGTGGGTGCTTCGGGTGATTCGCTACCGCCCGCGCCGGTTCCCGGTATTTGTCATCGGCAGCCGGGCGACCATCGCCGGACTGGACGAGGCCGCCATCACCGACCGCATCGCCTTGCTGCTGCGTCCTACCCCTAGTCGCTAGACGGCCCGATCGTTGCTCCGTGTCTGGAGGAACGGTCCCGGGCGGTACGAAGCAACATCTCGATGCGCAAGCCGGAGCGGCTCTATGCAGGTTACGCGCTCGACCTGGACGGCACGGTCTACCTGGGTGAGGCGCTGCTGCCGGGGGCGGACCGGACGATCGCGGCGCTGCGCGGGGCCGGGTGCCCGGTCGTATTCCTCTCCAACAATCCCCTGCGCAGCCGCGAGGAATACGCGGCCAAATTGACGCGCCTGGGCATCCCCACGTCCGCCGATGATGTCGTCAACTCGTCACACGTGCTGGTCCGTCATCTCGCGGCGACCGCGCCCCAGGCGAGATTGTTCGTCATTGGGGAAGAGTCTGTAAAAGCGGAACTGACCCGAGCCGGGTTTGTGTTGACTGAACACGCGGGCGAGATTGATATCGTGGTGGCCTGCTTCGACCGCACCTTCGACTACCGAAAACTGCAGATCGCCTTCGACGCGATCCGCGCCGGCGCGCGCTTCGTCGCTACCAACCGTGACGCCTACTGTCCGACGCCTGGGGGCGGGCTGCCTGATTGCGGCGCGATCATCGCCGCGATCGAAGCGTGCACGGGTCACGACGTGGACGAGGTTGTGGGCAAGCCATCCGCAATCATGGGACGGGTGCTGTCCGAGCGGCTCGGCGTGGCCCCCGCCGACAGCCTCATCGCCGGTGATCGTCTGGAGACCGACATGGCGATGGGCAGGAACTCCGGTATGGCGACGGCCGTGGTCCTCACCGGCGTGACCACCCGCGAGGCCGCCCTGGCCGCGGACCCGCGGCCGGACTTCATCCTGGATCGGATCGATCAACTTCTGGTTGATTGAGATAAGGAGGGCTGGCGAGTGGTAGGTCGTCCGGCGGTCATCGGGCACCGGGGTGTTTCGGACGAGGCTCCCGAGAATACACTGGCGGGCTTTCGCCGTGCGCTGGCGATGGGCGTGGACGCCGTCGAAACCGACGTGCACCTCTCTGCCGACGGCGAGCTGGTTGTCATCCACGAGTCCACGCTGGACCGCACGACCGATGGCCACGGCCTCGTGAAGAGCCATTCGCTCGCGGCCCTACGGCGGCTGGACGCCGGCCGCTGGTTCGATGAACGGTTCGCCGGCGAGCGGATCCCCACGCTTGAAGAAGCCCTGGATGTGCTGCGTCCGGTGCGCGTGATCATCGAGATCAAGAACGGGCCGGTCTACTACGAAGGCATTGCAGAACGCGTGGCCCGCACCGTGCGGGCCGCTGCGCATCAGGCGGTCACGGTCTCGTCGTTTGATCACCCCGTGCTGCGAGAGATCCGGCGCCTGGCGCCGGAGATGGAAACGGCCGCCCTCTTCATGGGACGTCTCATCGATCCCGTGCGCCTGGCCGGCGAAGCCGGCGTCAGCATCCTGCACCCGAACTGGATGTGGATCACACCCGACATGCTTGGTGCCGTGCACGCGGCTGGACTGCGCGTGGAGACGTGGACGGTGGACGAGCCGGCACACCAGGCGCACGTCGTGAGCCTGGACGTGGATGGGATCATCACGAATCATCCGGCGCGCCTGCGCGCGCTTCTGGCGGGATCCTAGCCGATCGTCACCGGAGCCATCCAGCTCCGCTCACGATCTCGTTGCGCTTCGTAGGCGTCTCGCTGACGCCGTGCCTCCGCGGCGTCCCACTTCAACTCGCTCGCCATCAGGGCCGCAACCGTGTCCACCGCAACCTCGGCGGCCTCCCCATCGATGACCGCGAGCCGGGTCCGCAGGAACATGCAGTCGGCCAGCGACACGGCCGCCTCGGCCCGGCACGCATAGGCGACCTCGGCAGCGACGGCGGCGATGCCTGGGGCGAGACGGTTGGCCAGCGGCGGATCGGCCTGCATGAATGCCAGGAGGTCGAGGACCGCGGCGCCGTACCATTCGAGCAAGCGGATCTTCTGGTCGGCCGCCAGGTGTGACCTCGACGCTTCGGCGCGGGCCTCGTTCAATCCGTCGGCCCCGGCCAGGGATATCATGGCGGTGCGGCACGGCAGGCGGCTCCCGTCGCGTGCCACGATCGCATCCACCGTGTCCTGCGCCATCTTCCGGTAGCTCGTCAGCTTGCCGCCTATGATGCTGATCATCCCGCCCGGTGAGACCGCCACGACATGATCGCGGGCGAGCGCCGATGTGGGTCCGGATGCGGCCGCGACCAGCGGCCTGATCCCGGCGAAGGCGGCGGTCACGTCGTCGCGTTGGAGCGGCCGGCGGAGGTAGCGGTTGGCGTGGTCGAGCAGGTAGGCGACCTCCTCGGGCGTCACGAGTGGATGCGACAGGTCGCCGTCATAGTGATCATCCGTGGTACCAAGGAGCGGCCGGCCCGCCCAGGGGACGATGAAGGCCAGGCGGCCGTCATCGGTCTCCGGGATGACGATCGCTGCGGACACGTTGACCGCGCCTTCGCGCAGCACCAGGTGTGTCCCCTTGCTGTGCCGAACGCGGAAGGACGGCGTGGGATCGAGATCGGCGACTCGCTCGCCCCAGATGCCGGTCGCGTTGACGACGAACCGGGCGGCCACGTCGAACGACCGCCCGGTCAGACGGTCCTCGACACGGCCGCCTGTGACCTGACTACCGCTGCGGAGCAACTCGCGCACCGCCGCATAGTTAACCGTGACAGCACCGTGCGCCCGCGCGGTCGCAAGTACACCGTGCGTCAGACGTACATCGTCGGTGCGCGCGTCATAATAGACCAGCGCCGCCCGCAGGCCCTCGGTCCGCAGATCGGGCACCTCGCGCTCGACCTGCTCACGCGACCACGGGTGATGTCGCAGCCCCGGGCTGTGCGCGAACGTATCGTAGGCGATCAGTCCGGCGCGGATCCCCAGCGGCGCGAGTGGCCGGATGAGGGCAGGCATGCGCACGCCGAGCGGACGCCGGGCCCCGGCGTAGAGAGGGATCACAAACGGCTGGGCATGCACCAGGTGCGGCGCCAGCCGCAGCAGCAGCGTCCGCTCGCGCAAGCCCTCGCGAACCAGGCCGATGTGCCCCTGGGGCAGATACCGGATCCCACCGTGCACCAGTTTCGTGGACCGGCTGCTCGTCCCGCTGGCGAAGTCGGCCCGCTCGACGAGCCCGACGCGGTAGCCGCGGCTCGCGGCGTCGAGCGCGACGCCGGCACCGGTGATCCCGCCGCCGATCACCAGCACATCGACCCCGGCCGTCAACGTCTGGAGCTGCTCATCGCGTGAAAGTGCAATCATCGTCCGGACGCATCCTCTTCGCCAGGATACTCTACCCCTGCCGACGGTGCCATCGGGTCTGGAACTGTGGCGCGCGGGCGCGTCCGCGGCGGGCTGTTCGCTGCGGCCGTTCGTTGCGGGTATCCTGCCCCTCTGTTATCCTGATAGCAATTATGGAAGTCATTCTCGCCAAACACCAGGGATTCTGCGGCGGCGTCCGGCGCGCCGTGGAGATGTCCGAGGCCGCGGCACGCACTCACGCTGGCGGGGTCCAGACCTGGGGGCCGCTGATTCACAACCCCCAGGTGGTCGGGCGGCTCGAGGGCGAGGGTATCTCCGTCACCGAGCAACTTGCGAGTCTCGCCGGTGAAGCCTTCGTGGTCTCGGCCTACGGGGTAGAGCACGCGGTGCTTGACGCCGCGAAGGCCCGCGGGATGAAGATCATCGACGCGACCTGCCCGGTGGTCACCCGCGCCCACTCGCTCGCCTTCAAGCTGGTCGAAGAAGGGTACCAGGTTGTCGTCGTCGGCGACCACGGGCATCCCGAGATGGTCACCCTCAAGGAAGCGCTCGGCGACAAAGTCACCATTGTGCACACTCGCGACGAAGCCGCCGGGGTGAAACTGCGCGGGAAGATCGGCGTGATCTCGCAAACAACCCAATCAATGCAGAATTTCAAAGAGATCGTCGGTGACATCGCGCTGCGCACGAAGGAACTCAAGATCGTGAACACGCTCTGCCCGGCGATTACCGTCCGCCAGGAAGAAGCCGAGGTCCTGGTGGATCAGGTGGACGCCCTGGTCGTCGTCGGCGGGCATCACAGCAGCAACACGACCCGCCTGGCTGAGATCAGCCGGGAGCGCGATCTCCCGACGCATCACATCGAGACGCACGAAGAGATCAATCCCGCCTGGTTTTCCGGCATCCGCCGGGTGGGTGTGATGTCCGGCGCGTCGACCCCCGACTGGATCATCGCCGAGGTCGTCCGCCGGCTTCAGGAGATTGGGGCTGGGATGGAGGAACCCGCCGCCTCCGCGGCCTCGTGAAGGACCACTCCGTCACTTCCCAACCGGCCACGCCGGTCGTTGCGATCCTCGGCCGCCCCAATGTCGGCAAGTCGGCCCTGTTCAATCGTCTCATCAGCCGCCGCATCGCCATCGTCGAAGATACTCCCGGCGTCACCCGGGATCGGCTCTACGCCGCCGCGGAGTGGGGGGGCCGTGAATTCGCCGTCGTCGATACCGGCGGGCTCAAGACCGGACCGGCAGGCACCCTCGAGACCCAGGTGCGCGCGCAGGCCACGGCCGCGCTGGCGGATGCCGATCTTGTCCTGCTGGTTGTGGACGCGCGCGACGGGATTGTCCCGGAGGACCGCGAGATCACCGAGTTGGTCCGGCGCGCGCACGTACCGGTGCTGCTCGTGGCGAACAAGGTGGACAGTCCCACGAAGGAGACGGCGGCCAGTGAATTCTTCGCCCTGGGGCTGGGCGACCCACTCTCAGTATCGGCCATTCACGGCCGCGGGATCGGTGACCTGCTCGATGCCATCGTCGCGTTACTGCCAGAGGTCTCCGAGGCGACACCGGAGGCCGCGTCCGACAAACCCGTGGCCGTTGCCGTCGTCGGCCGTCCTAACGTCGGCAAGTCATCGCTGGTTAACGCCATGCTCGGCCAGGACCGCGTGATTGTGGATGCCACGCCGGGGACGACGCGTGACGCGGTCGACACCTTCTATGAGCGCGGCGGCCGCCGATACGTGCTCATCGACACCGCGGGCCTGCGCCGCCGGGCTCGCGTCGGCGCGGCCGTCGAGGTCTTCAGCGCCGTCCGCGCGCGCCGGGCCATCGAGCGCGCAGACGTGGCCGTGCTGGTGGTCGACGCCGCCGATCCGGTGGCGGATCAGGATCAGCGCATCGCCCGGGAGATCGCCGACGCCGGCCGCGGGGTCGTGATCGTCATGAACAAGTGGGACCGGGTCGCCCCCGCGCTCCGGCCCGACCGCCAGCGGGTGCGGACGGCCCAGCACGCCCTGCGGTTTCTGGACTACGCCCCGATCCTGGCGGTTTCCGCCACGAAGGGCTGGGGGATCGAGACGCTTTTTGAGACGATCGACCGGGTCGCGCTGGCGCACCGGGGACACATCGGCACCGGCGTGTTGAACCGGTTGATCGGTGAGGCGGTGGCGGCGCATGAGCCGCCGGCCGACGCGGGGGGCCGCCGCCTGCGGGTCTTTTACGCGACTCAGCCCGAGACCAGCCCTCCGACCGTCGTGCTCTTCGTGAACGAGCCATCGCGGATGCCCGAATCGTACCGGCGCTACCTCGAACACGCGATCCGGTCGGGATTCGACCTGCCCGGCGTCCCCTTGAAGCTGGTGCTGCGCCGGCGAAGAGGGGAGGAAGCCAGAGCGTGAGGCCTCCATTCATCGGCCTGCTGCTCGTGCTGGGCTCGTACCTGGTCGGCGCGATTCCATTCGGTCTGCTTGTGACGCGCTCCGCCGCGGGCCGCGACATTCGCAAGGAAGGCAGCGGCAACATCGGGGCGTCGAATGTCTTTCGTGTCGCCGGCCCGGCCGCCGGCGCGATCGTCCTCGTCCTCGACATGCTGAAAGGCGCGGCGCCGGTGCTGGTGGCGCGGCGTCTGGCATTCGGCCCCGCAAGCATCGTTGCCGTCGGCATCGCGGCCATTGCCGGGCATAACTGGTCAGTCTTCCTGAGAGGACGGGGTGGCAAAGGGGTCGCCACGTCCTACGGGGTGCTCCTGGCACTGTCCCCGCCGGCCGGAGAGATCGCGGCAGGCATCTGGATTGTCATCGCGGTCGTGACCCATTATGCGTCGCTCGCGTCACTGCTCGGAGTGCTGTCGGTGCCGTTCGTGATGTGGATCGCGCGCGAGCCCGTCGAATATCTGGTCTTCGGCGTCATTGTCGTCGTCTTCGCCTTCTATCGCCACCGTGACAACATCGGCCGGTTGCGCCGAGGGGAGGAGTTGCGGATTACCGGGGTGCGCCGTGCCTGAGCTACCCGAGGTCGAGACCGCCCGGCGGACGCTGGAGCCCCTGGTTGTCGGACGCCGCATCGAGCGGGTCGAGGTGCCGCGGTCCGAAGCGCTGCGATCTCATGCGCCGGCGGATGCCGCGCGGATCCTGGCCGGGCGGACGATCGCTGGCATCACGCGGCGCGGCAAGGCACTCCTGTTTGCGCTCAGCGGGGACTGGACGATGACGTTCCATTTCTCGCTGTGGGGAACCATCCTCGTCGCGCCGTCGGCGCTCAACGACAAGGTTACCGCGGTCGTCGTCGGGCTGGACGACGGGCGCGTGATCGAGTTCCGCGACCTGCAGTTGAGCAACCTCAATCTCTATCCTAACGCCGACCTCGGCCGCGTACCCTACCTGGCGTCTCTGGGCGTGGATCCGCGCGACCGGTCTGTTACGCCGTCGCGGTTTCGCGAGTTGCTCTCTGGCCGTGGGGTGATCCGCAACCTGCTGACCGATCAGACCCGTCTGGCCGGGATCGGCAACCTCTGGGCGAATGAGATCCTCTTTGCCGCGAAACTCAGGCCGGCCCGCAAGGCCGAAGCGCTGAGCGATGTGCAGTGGAAAGCTCTGCATCGCGCGACACGATCAGTGCTGCAGCGCGCGATCCGCGCGGGCGGCGAACCGGAGTTCATCGACGCGACCGGACGCAAGGGCCGCTTCCGCCTGGCCGTCTACGGGCGGGGAGGGCAACCGTGCCGGGTGTGTGGGACGAAGATCGTTGAGGGAAAGGTCGGCGGACGGCCGTCGTTTCACTGTCCGAGGTGCCAGCGATGAGCCCACGCGCGATGATGGGGAGTGTCTCTCGATGAGCCGACGTACAGCAATCGGAGGTGCGCTTCGATGAGCCCGCGGATGCCGACGCCCGTCGAGATGGGCAGCGTCGCCGACACGACGTTCACAGTGACCTGGTCCGACGGGCACCGGTCGCGTTATTCGTGGCTCAACCTGCGCCTGCACTGTCCCTGCGCGGCCTGCGTGGGGGAGTGGAGGTACCGACCCCCCAAACCGCGGGCAGCGGACATCCAACCGGGCATCCGCGCGATGAGCGTGTCGAAGGTCGGCGCCTACGCGCTGCGATTCGTCTGGTCGGACGGGCACAATACTGGCATCTACACGTTCAACTTCCTGCGCAACGACCTCTGCGAGTGCGACGAGTGCATCGCGCGTCGAGCGGCTACTGAAGAGTAACGACGCTCTCCTGCTCGTTGGGATCGGTCCGGGCGAGCACCCCGACGCACGGCTGCGAATTGCTCGGGTTGTAGGGCTGATGGGGCATGTTGGCCGGGATGTAGAGAAATTCCCCTGCTTTCGCCGTGAGGTGCTCCTTTAGCCCCTCTCCATACCACATGCCGGCTTCTCCCGAGAGGACATAGATGGCCGTCTCGTGACGCTCGTGGTAGTGGGGAACGGCGCGGGCGCCCGGAGGGATGGTCACCATGTGCATGCAGAGCCCGGCCGAGCCCGCGCTCTCGGCGGAGATCCCCGCGAAGTAGTCCAGGTCCTGCTTGCCGTGATACGTCTGCCCAACGGGTATGACCCTGCACGTTGGCTTCTGCTCTTTCATGAGCTGTCCCCCCGCTCCCGAATTGTCCAGGTTTGGATGTGACATCAGGTGCTGACCGGACCGCCAGACCAAGGCCTCAGATTATAGTATAAGCGGAGGTGAACACCATGCTCGACAAGAAGGCAGACCTGGCCGGTCCTGGCATTGGCGACTACGCGGAACTGGAGAGGATCCTGCCGCAAGACTACAGCTCCCTTTTGACTCCAAAAGAAACCCAGAGGGCCATCGCTGCCGCGAAGACCTATATTGAGGAGAACCTTTGTAAGGCCCTCAATCTCATGATGGTCACGGTTCCGCTGATTGTGGATGTCGAAAGCGGCGTGAACGACTACCTGGACCGTGACGGTTCGCGCACCCCAATCCAGTTCCATGTGTCAAACGACCACGACAAGCACCCACTCGACGCCCAGATCGTACAGGCGGCGACGAAGTGGAAGCGCGTCGCGCTGAAGCGCTTTGGGATGGGTGTCGGGGAGGGTCTGTGCACCGATATGCGCGCGGTGCGCAAGGACTACTTCCTGGACCACGACCACAGCATCTACGTGGACCAGTGGGACTGGGAGAGGGTGATCACCGCGGATCAGCGCAACCTCGGCTTCCTCAAAGAGGTCGTCAACAAGATCTGGAAGGTTCTGGTGGACGCGGAGAAGTACATCCAGGGACTTTTTCCCCAACTGAAAACGGCGAAGTACCCCAACCTCTCTGAGACGCTCACGTTCCTGCACGCTGAAGACATCCTGGACATGTACCCGAACCTGCCGCGCAAGCAGCGTGAGACGGCCGTCCTCCAGAAGTATCCCGCCATCTTCATTATCGGCATCGGCTGGACACTCAAGGACGGCTACCCGCACGAAATGCGGGCGGCAGACTACGACGACTGGGTCACGGAGGCGAAGTCAGAGGACGGCAGGGCCATGCATGGTTTGAACGGCGATATTCTGGTGTGGAACCATGTAACCAGGCGCCGGCATGAACTGACATCCATGGGGATCCGTGTCAACGGCGAGACGCTCAAGCAGCAACTGGCCATGACGGGCCAGCTTGATTTCCTCAAGTACCCCTACCATCAGGGCATCGTAGGCAACGGACTTCCCCTGAGCGTCGGTGGAGGAATTGGACAGTCGCGCACGTTGATGCTCCTGCTCAGGAAGGCGCACCTGGGGGAGGTCACCGTCAGCGTCTGGCCCAAGATCCTCAAGGACATGTGTGCGAAGAAGAATATCTTCGTGCTGGAGTAACGGACGGTAAGTGCCCAAGAACCCAGACGTTGTGCGATTGCCCACGCTCAGCGAGTTCGTTGATCGAGCGATCCACGAATACGGTTGCGAAGACAAGTTCAGGGAAGTCACGGTACAAGGCCCAAGGGGAGAGACTCGGTTTCAGTATCTGCGGCGTACTGACGAAGGGCAATTGCTTGTTGCGCCCCTCCCGGACATTCAAAATACAGATCACCTTACGCCGGATGTGCTCCGCCAGCTCTGCGCCAAGATTGAAAATCCACCCGGCTTCGTTCGGGCTGCATTTAGGATAAAGCTTTGGGACGAGTGCTGACCTGCGAACTGCTTCAACTCCATCCCGCGCGACGATGCCCACGTCGGCGGTGTGTTCGATGACCTCAAAGGAGCCCATCCCGAAGACATGTTGACTGATCAGGAGCGACAACACCTATTCCAGACGGAGGAGGGAAGGATCCGGGCGTAGTTGAATACCTATCAGACATGTCTGATAGGTCCTCTTTACGCAAAACGACCGAGCACGTCGCGACATGGGTCACTCGCCTTATGCACCTGAAGGGACTCCGCGCCGGCGACCGGCTTCCGTCGGAGCACGAACTGACCAGACTGACGGGGGCCGGTCGGTCTTCGGTGCGTGAGGCGCTTCAGTTGCTGATCGGCTGGGGCTTGATTGAGGCGCATCCGGGAAAAGGTTACTACGTAGCCGCGCCCCTCACAGCTCCAACACCGGCCGCGAGGCGTTCCCTGGAGATCGCCGAACTGCAGGATCTCACGGAAGCCCGGCTGGTTCTCGAATGCGAGTGCGCCGCCCTTGCAGCGATCAGGGCGACACCGGACGACATTCTCAGGATCGAAGCCCATCTTCACGCGATGGAGGCCAAAGCAGCTTCAAGCCCCAGCATCTACCTTGACACGATCGCCATGCACCTCATGATAGGCGAAGCGTCGCACAATGCGACGCTTAAGGAGATGCTGCATCTCATCCTTCCTCGACTAGCCGCACATGGCGCTGAGATTGCCGTGGAAATCCCCAATCGGGCGCAACTTGACGTCAGCCTCCACAAAGACCTGTGGGCTCCCATCCGGGCCAGGAATCCCGAGGCTGCGCGCGAGGCCATGGCGGCGCACATACGGGACGCGATGAGTCTCTACATGCTGCCGTACGAATTCCAGACGTTGGGCAAGAACCGAACGAGGCTCTCTGTGAGAAGATGAATGCCTCGTCGGGCAGCATGTCCCACCGGAGGCCGAAGCAATGAAGATTACCACGATCGACCTGACCCCGGTGTCTGTGCCATTCCGAGAGGCGGAGACCTGGGTGTGGGGTCAGCGCCTCGGAATCTCCAATGTGATCGTTCAAGTCCATACCGACCAGGGGTTGACGGGCGTCGGAGAAGCCGTGGGGTTCCCCTCGACCCAGTTGATCCTTACCGCCCTCACAGAGCTGGTCCCGCTCGTGGAGGGGCAGAATCCCTACCGCGTGGAGTATCTGACACGCCTGCTGTACATGCGGCGTGGATGGCATCATTACCGCCACACGGGGAACGGCGCCATCGCCGGAGTCGAGATGGCCCTGTGGGATCTCATCGGGAAAGCGGCGGAACAGCCGGTCGCCAATCTGTTTGGGGGGTTGCTCGCCGACAAGGTTCCCTTCTACTACCACATCCCCTGGAAAGCGCTCGATGCGATGGCGAACGATGCGCGGGGTGCCGTCGCGCGGGGCATCACAACACTCTACTTGAAAATCGGGTTCGGCGAGAACACCGACGTGCCGATGGTCGCTGCCGTACGAGAGGCCGCCGGCCCAGGTGTCAGACTCCGAGTCGATGCGAACGAAGCCTGGACGCCCGCCGAGGCCATTCACATGATCAGGAAACTCGAGCCATTCGGCCTCGAGTTTGTCGAGCAGCCGGTTTCCATGTATGACGTTGACGCTATGGCGCGGGTGCGGAACGGAGTCAGCGTGCCCATTGCGGCCAATCAGAGTTCGTGGTTGGAATCTGATGTCCTGGACATCATCCGCCGGCAGGCGGCGGATGTCATCCTCACCGACCAGCACCAGGTGGGTGGACTCCTCGCCTTCAAGAAGGTGTGCGCCCTGTGTGAGTTTGCGGGTCTCCCGGTCCTGAAACACAGCTTCGGCGACCTCGGTGTCAGCACCGCCGCAGGGCTGCAGGTACTGGGCACATGTCCGAACACTACCCTCATGGCGAGCCAGACCCACCTGCACTTCCTGAAGAATGATGTGATTACCGTGCCACATGTTTTCGCCAACGGCGCGCTTGCTGTTCCATC
>JBGPLF010000114.1:0-12134 GCA_041486265.1 bacterium | reverse complement strand
GTGCTCGACCAGCAAGTCGGCGGCGGCCACCGCAGCATCACTCCATCAGGCGGGCTTCGAGAACCTGGCTGCGATCGAAGTCGCGCAATCGGAGATACCCGCGCGCGACGTCCAGGATGGCATCCAGGGGGACCAGGCCGACGATCTCACTCTCGGCGACAGTCACGCCGTGCCGGTCCGCCTCCAGCCGCACGAGGTCGAAGATCCGGGCCATTGAGGTCCTGGTCGCGTCCAGGATGTTGATCGACACCTGCGCCAGGCCGTCGGTGGACATGACGCCCATCGCCTGGACGTTCACCAGGCCTCCGCTCGACTCGCGGATGGCGCGGGCCACGGCCTGCGCGATGCGCACGTCGGCCGTGCGCAGGTTCACGTTGTATGCGATCAGCGGCTTTCGCGCCCCCACCACGACGGCCCCGGCCGTCGGGTGCGGCCTCGGCTCGCCGATATCAGGCGCCCATTCCGGCTGCCGCATCTTTTCGGCCAGGCCCTCGAACTCGCCCTTGCGGATGTCGGGCAGGCGCACGCGGTGCGGCGCCGTCGCAGCCTCGGCGTAGAAGTAGACAGGCAGGCGCAGCATCGCCCAGACCTGCTCACCGACACTCCGGGCCAACGCCACGCAATCTTCCATGGTGGTCGGTCCGATGGGGACAAAGGGGATAACATCCACCGCGCCGAGGCGCGGATGCTGTCCCGTGTGCTGCTGCATGTCAATGTGGCCGACCGCCTGCCGGGTGAGCGCAACGGCGGCGCGCGCCACGGCTTCCCCCTCCCCGGCAAAAGAGATGACTGAACGGTTGTGGCTCTCGTCCGACTGGACGTTGAGCAACCGGACGCCCTCCACCTCGCGGACTGCGGCCACAATCGCGTCGATCACATCGGTCCGTCGGCCTTCACTGATGTTGGGCACGCATTCTACGAGACGGGCGGACACACGTTTCCCTCCAATACCGGGCGTCATGCTATAGGCTTCGTCGCTCTGGCAGGTTCTCCTCGACCGGACAGCCAACCACCGGAAGGAAGACAATGCCAGTTCCGCGTGGAGAATCCAGGTCGGGCGATACGACGCGGCGGGTCCGCCTAAGCCGTCTCGTCGCGCTGGTGCTGCGGCACCGGCCGGACGAGGTCGGGCTCAGCCTGGATGAGGGCGGGTTCGTCTCGGTTGACGCACTCTCAGAGGCGCTGGCTTCGCAGCCAGGCTGGGATTCCGTGACGGTCGGTGATCTCGTCGCGCTGGCCCAGACCGATTCCCGGCGCTACGAAGTGCGCGACGGCCGCATCCGCGCCCGCTACGGCCATACTGTCTCGGTCGAGCAGCCCGGCGAGCCGGCTTTTCCCCCGGAATGGCTGTACTACGGCACAGCGCCGGCCGAGGCCGCCAGGATGATCCAGGAAGGGCTGCGGCCCGCTGGCCGTCAGCACGTCCACCTCTCAACCACGCCCCAGGCAGCCCTGGAGGTCGGGCGCCGCCACGCGTCCGACGCGGTGGTGGTCGTCGTCCTCGCGCGCCGGGCGGCCGAGGGCGGGATCGAGTTCCGCCGGGCCAATCCTGCGCTCTTCCTGACGGGGTCGCTGGCGCCTGAGTTCTTGCTGCTGCCCGGCGGTGTGGAGAATGCCTAGACGTCCACAGGGAGCGGGCCGTCCCCTTCCTCGACCCGCGAAAAGTGGATAACCGTCACCTCGTCATCAAGGGTCACCGGACGCCCGTAGATCTTCGAAAGAAACTCGATCAAATCCTCATGGCGGCGCAGTTGTGGATTATCCCGCTCGATCTCCCTCGGGGTGACTTCTGAGAGCCGCTTCATTTCGACGCGATCAATGACTGCCGGGAAGATCTTGCGCCGGGTTCCAAAGCGGCGGCCTACCGTGATCCACACGACCTGCCCATCCTGATACTTGTCCAGTTTGTTGCCGAGCCGGATCGTCGCGGTCTTACGGCCCTGCCTCAGTGAGTCGGCTAGCAGGGACGAATAGAAGTTCAGAGCGTACATCGAGTCCTCCGTGACCGTTCAACCCTTGGCGTGAAACCTCTTGCACATTCCCCAACCGGCAGTGGACTCCCTGCCATGCGCCAGACTCCTGGCCGCCAGCACGCCGCTTACTCCAGGGGGCCGATGGCGCCCTGGACGGCGTCGAGAACCAACCCGGAGCGCACCAGCGCGGCGGCCGACTCGAGATCAGGAGCCAGCACTCGATCGTCCCCAAGCGGGGAGATCGTCGCGCGCACCGCGGCGTAGGCGGCGGCAGTCCCACGCCCCATCTCCATCCCGCCGCGGAACTCGAGCGCCTGGGCCGCGCACAGGAGTTCAATCGCCACGATCTGCTCAAGGTGCGTCACGACCTGCGCGGCCTTGCGGGCGGCCGCCGCTCCCATGCTCACATGGTCTTCCTGGTTGGCCGATGTCGGAATGCTATCCGCGCTGGCCGGGTGGGCCAGCACTTTGTTCTCGGACGCCAGCGCGGCGGCCGTGTACTGCGCCAGCATCAACCCGGAGCGCAGGCCGGATTCTGCCGAGAGAAACGCGGGCAGCCCGCTGAGGCTCGGGTTGACCAGTCGCTCGATGCGCCGCTCGATCATCGTCCCCAAACCCGTCAGCGCGATAGCCAGAAAATCCAGGGCGAGCGCTACCGGCTGCCCATGGAAGTTCCCCCCGGAAAGGACCAGTTGCTCGTCAGGAAAGAGCAGGGGATTGTCGGTCGCGGCGTTGATCTCCACCTCGATGACGCCCGTGGTGTATCCGACAGCGTCGCGCGCGGCGCCATGCACCTGGGGGAGGCAGCGAAGCGCGTAGGCATCCTGGATGCGGTCGGGATCGCTGTCGAGCAGCGCGCTGCCCGCCGTGATCTTTCGCACGTTCGCGGCGCTGATCTGCTGCCCGCGGTGGGGCCGCGCCTGGTGCAACCGGGGATGGAAGGCTGCGGATCGCCCCCGCAGCGCCTCGAGCGACATCGCACCCACGGCGTCGGCCGTCGCGCACAGCCGGCGGGCACGGTTGACGCCCAGCGCCCCATAGGCGGTCATGAACTGCGTGCCGTTGACGAGGGCCACGCCCTCCTTGGCCGCCAGGCGCAGCGGCTTCAGACCCGCGCGTTCCAGGGCGGCGCCGGCCGGCTGGCGCGCGCTGCCGGTGATCACCTCACCCTCGCCGATCAGGATGAGCGCCAGGTGCGCGAGCGGCGCCAGGTCGCCGCTCGCGCCCACCGAGCCCTGCTCGGGCACGACGGGATGAATGCCGTGGTTGAGACAGCCGATGATGAGGTCCACTACCTCGGGCCGGACCCCCGAGTGGCCCAGGGCCAGCGCGTGCCCGCGTAGCAGCATCATGGCCCGAACCACATCCACCGGCACCGGGACCCCCACCCCGGCGGCGTGGCTGCGCACGATGTTCAGTTGAAGCTGGGCGCTATCACCGGGCGAAATGCGGATGGAAGCGAGCTTGCCAACCCCGGTCGTGATCCCGTAGACGGGCACGCCTTCGGAAGTGAGCCGGTCAACCTGCGCGCGGGCCAGGGCAACAGCCTCTCGCGCGCGAGGAGACAACCCAACCGGCGCGGTACCGGCGGCCACTGCCACCACCTGGTCGATGGTGAGCGTGCCGCCCAGTTCGACCACCACGCGGACCGCTCCGCTAGTCTTTCAGCCGTTCATCCACGTAAGTGAGTGCGGGTTTCTCCTTGCCGCGCCCGGCGTCGGCCACCGCCAGCGTCTTTCCCTGGTTGGTGAGCGTCAGGGTTACCTGACCGTAGTCACGCATCTGAGCGAGGAGGGCCCCGGCCGCCAGTGTAGCTTCGGCGTCCAGCAACTCGCGCAGTTCCTTCTTGGGCTTGTCAGGTTTGAAGAGTGCGGACTCGAAGGTGACGGCGATCGTCTTCTTCTCATTGTCAATCTTGACCTCTTTGACCACGCCGGCGCCGACCACGTTCTCAACCAGGTTCTTGGCGACCACCTCGGGGTCCGGCGGCCGTCGCCTTGTCTCCTCGCCCTTCCGGTACTGGACGTCCCAGAGATACAACCCGCCCGTGAGGATGATGGCAACCAGAATGTATATCAGGATAGGCAGCAGATTGATGCCGGTCTTCCGTGCGAGACCTTTGGAACGCGCGCTGGCCACCTGACACCTCCGTGAACAGAACCACCACAATATTCCACCCGGGGCACGGACTCCCTGCCGTCCACGCCCCGCCGGATGGGGCCGTCAGCCCGCGAAGGCGATGGCGGCGGCGCCGGTCAGCGTGCCGCGGTAGAGGAAGTGGACCTGGCGGAGGGCGGCTTCCCGGTCGAAAGGTGTCAGCGCCGAGATCGCGTCCACAGGCACCACTACACGATACCCGCGCAGTGCGGCACTGCCGGCGGTATGGAGTACGCAGATGTTGGCGACCGTGCCGCAGACGACGACGGTCTGGATGGCGGCGAGCCGGAGCTCGTGGTCCAGAGACGTGCCGAAAAACCCATCGTACCTCAGCTTCCGGATTACACGGTCGCCCGGCGCCGGGGCCAGCGCGTCAACGATCTGCCATCCCCACGTTCCTTCGATCACGTGCTCACCCCAGATCGGGAACTCGGGGTCGCCCGGGCTGTGCGAGTCCTGGGTGAAGAAGACGCGCACGCCCGCGGTGTGCGCGCGGCGGAGCAGGCCCTGGATCACCGGCACCGTCGCCGCGGCGTCCGGAACCACCAGCGCGCCGCCGGCGGTTACGAAGTCGTTCTGCATGTCCACCACGATCAGGGCGGTCGTAAACAGGGAAACCGAAACGGCCGGCTCGGTCGTGTACAAAGGAACTTCGACTGTTCGCGCCGGTGTGTTCGCGGGCATGCGCCGGGTGATTCGCGACGAGGCCTAGGCGGACGCTTCCGGTTTCGGCCGCAGTTGCGGCAGCGGTGCCTCTGGCCTTCGACCTTCGGGTGCGCTCGGCTCCGGTCGGGGTTCGGATGCGGCGGTCGCCTCGGCAGGCGCGGCCGGGGCCGGCTCGCCGCGGAAGAGGCGCTCCATCTCCTCGGCCTCCAGGCTCTCGTGTTCGAGCAGAGCCCTGGCCATGCGGTCCAGCGCCTCCCGGTGCTCCAGGATTGCGGCGCGGGCCTTCTCGTAGCACTCGTCGATGATCCGGCGCATCTCCTTGTCGATCTCGTAGGCGATCTATTCGCTGTAGTTGCGGCTCTCAACCAGGTCGCGCCCCAGGAAGATCGGTCCGTGGCGCTTGCCCAGCGACAGCGGCCCGAGCTTGGTGCTCATCCCGAATTCCGTCACCATCTTGCGGGCCAGTTCGGTCGACTGCTCAAAGTCATTCTGCGCCCCGGTCGTGACCTCGCCGAAGACAATCTCCTCGGCGACCCGCCCGCCGAGCCCGACGGTGATGCGCGCCAGGATCTCCTGTCGCGTGTACGTGTACTTGTCGTCCGCCGGCGCGTACATCACGTAGCCCAGGGCCATCCCTCGCGGCAGGATCGTCACCTTGTGCGGCGGATCGCTGCCAGGAATCACTTTGGCCAGCAGCGCGTGGCCGGCCTCGTGAAAGGCAGTGAGCTCGCGCTCCTTGGGTCCCAGGATCCGGCTGCGACGCTGAGGGCCGGCGATCACCCGGTCGATCGCCTCGTCCATTTCCAGGGCGGTGATCTTCTTCTTGTTGCGGCGCGCGGCCAGCAGCGCCGCTTCGTTCACCATGTTCGCCAGGTCGGCGCCGGAGAAACCCGGCGTGCGCTTCGCCAGGACATCGAGGATCGCGCGGCGGCCCTTGGTGTCCGGGTTGTCCACGACGACCCGCCGATCGAACCGGCCCGGTCTCAGCAGCGCCGGATCCAGGATATCAGGGCGGTTGGTCGCGGCAATGACGATAATCCCGCTGTTGGGATCGAACCCGTCCATCTCTACCAGCAACTGGTTCAGCGTCTGCTCGCGCTCATCGTGCCCGCCGCCCAACCCGGCGCCGCGCTGCCGACCCACAGCGTCGATCTCGTCGATGAACACCAGGCACGGCGCGCTCTTCTTGGCTTGATCAAAGAGATCGCGCACGCGGGACGCGCCGACGCCGACGAACATCTCGACGAACTCCGAGCCGGAGATCGAGAAGAACGGTACGCCCGCTTCGCCTGCCACGGCCTTGGCCAGCAGCGTCTTGCCCGCGCCGGGAGGCCCGACGAGCAGCACACCCCGAGGAATCTTCGCGCCGAGCGCCTGGAACTTCTTGGGGAACTTCAGGAACTCGATGATCTCCTGAAGTTCCTCCTTCGCCTCTTCCACGCCGGCGACGTCGTCAAAGGTCACTTTGGGCTTGCTGTCCGTGTGCAGCCGCGCCCGGCTCTTGCCAAATGACATTGCCTGGTTGCTGCCGGATTGCGCCTGCCGCAACATCAGCATCCACAGGCCGACGAGCAGCAAGATGGGAAGCAATGTCGAGAGCAGGCTGGGCCAGAGCGTCGACCGCGAGCGGGGCTCGACCCGAATCGTGACCCCTTTCGCCTGCAGGATCCCAATGTAGGAGTTGTCGCCCGGAGGGATGTACGTCGTGAACTGCTGCCCGTTCTGCCGCTTGCCGGTGACGGTATTATCCGCGATCTCGACCTCCGAGACGTCGCCCGACTGCACGTACTTGAGGAAGAGGTTGTACGGCACCTCTTCTCGCGGGGTGCGATGCCAGAGCTGGAACGCCAAAGGAAACGCGACCGCGAGCACCAGGGCCCACACGATGAGGTTGCGAAGCAGGTTCCGGTTCGACACGACCAGCCTTCCTCCGGCGCGTACAGCGCACAACCGGGATGACTCATCCCGGTGTTCTCGTCTTATTCTAACATCCGGCGGTGCGCCCGTTCTCGTGCGCGGGTAATCACAATGTCACCGGCGACACATTGCGCGCGAAGGCCCGGCAGATCTGCGCGCTCACCCGGACGTGCGCGCTCAGCCATCGCCCGCAGTCTTTCAATATGGACGAATCCCAGGCCCCGAATGTTCCCCGCGGCCTCCCGTAGAGCCTGGTAGACCACCCGCCGTTGCAGACCGACCGGCAGCGCGTGCAATCGCGCCGCCGCGACGACCATCCGCCCGTTCGCGCGGTGCGCAACCGCCGCTCCCGCGTCGCGTGCCAGCCGGTCCAGCAAGGCCCCGTCGTCAGCCACCTGCTGGGCCAGCCGCGCCAGCACGGCCTTGATGCCCGGATTATACCCCGACAAGTGCGGCAGCAAGTCGTGCCGGATCCGGTTGCGCAGCGGCCGGCGCAGCCGGTTTGTCGGGTCGAGCCTGAAGGGCACCCCTTCGGCCGCCAGGTACGCCATGACGTCGCGGCGCCAGAGATCGATCAGCGGCCGGATCACGCGCAGTCCGTCATGCGGCCTCGCCGCCGGCATGCCCGCGAGCCCATCGGCGCCGGCGCCGCGCAGCAGCCAGAGTAACACCGTTTCCACCTGGTCGTCGGCCGTGTGCGCGACCGCGATATGTGAGGCGCCGACCCGCCGCGCCACCCTGGCCAGCGCCGCGTACCGCAGCGCTCGGGCCGCCTCTTCAATCGTCAACCGCCGGCGGCGGGCGTACGGCCGCACGGACACGCGCACCGTGGACACCGGGATCTTCCACGCCCGCGCGGTGCGGCGGACGAACTCGCCGTGCGCCGCGCTCGCCCGATGCAGCCCATGGTCCACGTACACGGCGCGCAGGCGCACCGACAACTCATTCCGGAGACGCGCCAGGATGTGCAGCAGCGCCATCGAGTCCGGCCCGCCCGATGTGGCCACGACCACCGTCTCGCCCCCCGACAGCATCTGATGGCGGCGAATGGTCGTCCGGACCCGGTGTAGCACCTGCAGCGGCTGGCCGCCGGGCATGCCTGCGACTCCTATGAAACAAAAGGCCGGCGGTTGCGGTTTAGGGCAACCGCTGGCTCAAGGATGGTGGCGGCGGGGAGACTCGAACTCCCGACTCCGCGGGTATGAGCCGCGTGCTCTGACCAACTGAGCTACGCCGCCACAGCTCCCACCGATTATAGCGCGCGCCCCTGGCGGCGTCCACGAGTGTGCGCCTGGCGGTTGCCCTGCGCGCTACGGGCAGGTCGCCCCTCCAGGAACCGAGAGTATCGGCGCGCCTACCAGCGCGCCGGTCCCGTACGTCTGCACCTGCATGGCCGAAGTCAACGTGTTCGTGACGTTTTGAAAGATGGCCACATTGTCCCGGCGGCCGTAGGCGTCGCCGGTGTCGACCATTCCGTTGTTGTTGACGTCCTGCCAGATGAACACGCTCCACGTGCCCGACGGTGCGTTAGGGATCGTGAAGGCACCGTTGTCTTGCAAGTGTGGCGCGGGGTTCGGGCTCTGACGCGTGATCGTCGTGCCGCTGATGCTGCCGGTGAAGGCGCACAGCCTGCCGGCGTTGGCCGCGGCGCCGACCGCCAGCCCGGCGTCAATCACCCCAGCGCCGTACTGAATGCCCGGACACGACGCAAGTCCTGTACAGCTTGCCGTACTCTGGAGGATGCTCCTGATGTTCGCCGGCCCAGTGATCCCGCGCGAGAGCATGAGCGCGACGACGCCCGAGACGTGCGGCGTCGCCATGGACGTCCCCTGGAAGCCCGCGTAAACAAAGCCTGTATTTGGACTCCAAGTCGTGCTCCACACGAAACACCCGGGATCGCATGACCCATCTCCACCGGGTGACGCAACGGCCACTTCAGGTCCGCAACTCGAGTAACCGGCGTGAGCGGGGCCGGGCCCCACCGCAGCGACCGCGATGACGTTCGGGTTGCTCGCGGGGTATTCGACGGAGTTTGGAGGGCTGCAAGTGTCGTTACCGGCGGCCGCGACCAGCGTCACACCAAGGTTGAATGCATATAGGATCGCACTGTCGACCGTCGGGTCAGGCCCGCCGCCGCCAAAGCTCATGCTGATGACCTTCGCGCCGTGGTCCGCGGCATACATGATGGCACGCGCGATGTCTGAGAAACTCCCGGAGCCGCACGGGAAAGCCGGCAGGTGTTCCCCTAACACCCGGAGCGTCATGATCTTCGTGCCCGCCGCCCCGCCCCAGTTCACGCCGGCGACGCCCTGGTTGTTGTTGGTCAGCGCGGCGATCGTCCCGGACACATGTGTGCCGTGGCTGAGATCCCTGGGATCACTGGGGCACCCCGGATCGCGGTAGTTCCCATTGTCTGCATTGTTAAAGAAGTTGTGGCTGCTGGTCCCAGAGGTAATGCCGATCAGATCCGGGTGGTCATCTCTAATTCCCGTGTCGAGCACCGCGACGATGACCGCAGCCGATCCGGTCGTCACGTTCCACGCGGTCGCCAGGTTGATCATGCCATAGTGCCAGGACTGGTCGGGAACGTAGAAGGGGTCGTTTGGCGTCACCGCCGCCGTCGCGTAAGCGTAGGCGTCCCGCTCCACATACTCGACAATGGGCGATGCACGATAGGCGCTCATGGCTGCGTCCTGGTCAGCGCCCGCCGCCAGACGGATGACGTGCACGCCCAACCGATCGATCGTGCTCACCAGCGACGCCCCGACCTGAGTATGCAGCGCGCTTACCGATGCGGCAGGTGCTCCGGCGCGGAACTTGACGACCAACTGGCCTGGAATGTAGACGGGCCTGCCCGCGGTTCTGCGCACAGGACGCACAGGTCCAGCGGGCCCGGCACGCCTGACGGGGCCGACCACGGGCAGAGCGGTCGCGTGGGCGGCCGCGGTCCCAGCGACCGTCCCAATGCCCCCAGGCGCGGGCGTGGGGCCCGGGGTGGGTACCCCGGTCATGCCTCCACCGCAGGCGGATACGACGAGCGCGACGGCAAGCAGTAAAGTGGCACGACGCAGGATCATAGAGCACCTCTAGTGGCGATGCGGCGGATGTCGCTGTCAGGGCGTGCCAATGTGAATCTCGCCGCCCTGGATTGCGAAGTTGGGATCGGGATGCGCATTCTCACGCGGCGCCGGGATAACGACGTACAAATCCCGCCGTAGATCCAATGTCACGAAGCCGAGTCGATCACCGACCCCCCGGCCCAGCGCATCGAGGGGACGGTTGGTGTCATCGACCGTCACGAAGTTCACCATCAGGCGGGTCGGGAGCGACGGGCCGACCTGCAGGCTGGTGAGCGGCACGCTGACCCGGAGCGAACGCCGGTCCGGCTGCACCTGCCCGTAGAGGAACGGGACGGGCGGCCTGATCGTCGTGAACGAAAACGGCTGGATCGCCGTCGGCGGCACAACCCCAAAGAAGAATCTCCCATCACGATAGACCACATAGTGGGTCCAGTTGGTGCTGTCGGGTTGGGGACCCGCGAGCAGGGAGTTGCTGACGCTGAACGCGATGTAGTAGGCTCCGCCGTGATCCTGGATTGTACCCGCAACGGTCATCGTAATGGCGACCTGCGGCCCGGACTGAGCGGCAAGCGGACTCGTGAGCGCCGCGACGATCGCGACCGCCAGGACGATGCGCCACCACCTCATCCCGTCCACCTCCACCGTATTCCCCGGCGGCTCACGGCTGGGGACCCAGCCAGGGCTGGTCGAACAGAATGTTCCCCTGGTTGCCGACGCCTACTCGCCCGTGAGCCCAGGGCAGCGCCGTCAGCCAGGCTTCGAGCCAGATCTCCTGTGTGATCCCCCGATACGTGAAGGCCGTCGCCAAACAGTCCTGCCAGACGCGGGTAACCGTCAGATGATCGGTCACCGCGCTCCTGCTGAATCCATCATAGTACCCATAGTAACTCACCTGCCAGAGGGGACTCAGTTTGACGTCAAAGGCCACCTCGGCGCGCGTCAGAGATCCAAACGATGGGTCGTATGACACGGCGGCGGCAATCGCCCAATCCGGCCTGGGCAGGAACTGCGCCCCCACGGTAATGGGCGAGACGCGCCCCGCCACGGCGTCAAATCCGGTCTGAATGGAACCGATCAGGTTTGGCCGCCGATAGGTCAGGGTCGCGTTGGCCTGCGCCAGGCGTGCGAACAGGTGATCAAAGAAGAACGGGGTGCGGCCGCCTTGATCCTGGTAGGTGATGCCGACCTGCCCCTGCCAATCGTCCGAGAGGAAGCGGGTATAGGTCGCCTGCCCCGCGAGAAAGACCCGGGCGTCGCCGGTCTAGTAGTACGAGGCCCGGACCAGCGCCCCCAGGCCGAGATTCCCGCGGGCGGATTCGAGCATCCACCCCCTGATCGTCCCGGCCACGTCGGCCCGGAACGCATCCGCCGTGCCGATGAACTGCGTCTCACGGAAACGCCCGAGGTCGGCGGTGAGCTGGTAGCTCAGGTGCGTACCCGGCAGGACCCTGGGGTTGAGCGCGACGCTGAGCTCGGGCAGGCGCTGCAGGCCTAGCCCCAGACCCGCCGTCGAGGCATTACCGTCCAGATTGACCAGGCCCTCGGCGATCAACGACGCCGTGTAGCCGGCGCCGCGATAAGTCATGAAGAGGCGCGGGGCCAACTGGTCGTTGGTGCCGAACACACTCGACGTTTGTGAGACGTCGGCCACTACCTCGGCGGACAGCGCGCTGCTCAGTTGCTGTATGTGGATCAAGCGGCCGGAGTACGCCAGTGAGCTGAAGCCCACAAAGTCGGCCCGCGAGTAAATCTGGTACAGATCCGTGGAGGAGGCGGTCCCATGGTAATAGAGGTCGAGCGCCGAGTAGAGATTCGTGGATGGGAAGAGCGGCGATGTCTCCGACAGATAATCGGTATAGAGCCGCATGGACAGATCACCGAGACGCTGCTGGTGGTTCAGGGCGATGCGCGTGTCCACACCTCCGATCTGGCTGTCGTGTAGCTGGTAGAGAAAGAGCGTGCCGTTGCCACTGCCGAACCGGTAGGTGTGCTCGACCCCGTATCCGATGCCGAGCTTCTCCAGAAGATCCAGGCGCAGGTACCCGTAGTTATTCTGGTTGATCGTGTACGAGTAGAAGGTCTTGAGGAAAAAGCCCTCGGCCTGCGAGTACCCGACCACCGGGAGCAACCGGCTGGCCCGCTGCTCTCGGAGAAAGATCACGAAGTAGGGCCAGGTCAGGATCCTGCGACCGCTAATCCAGACGGACACCCGCCGGCCGACAATCTTGTCGTTTGGGTAGACGGCGAACTCGCGAGCGGTGAGGTAGGCGACCGGGTTCGGCCCCTCACAGGTGGTGCAGAACGCGGTGCGGGCCTCGGTGGACCCGCCGAGGGTGCCCTG
>JBGPLF010000113.1:0-12159 GCA_041486265.1 bacterium | reverse complement strand
GCGATTTGACGAAGTCGCGGGCCGCCTGCTTGGCCGCCTCGATCCGGTTCGGGGCGAGGTCTTCGGCCAGCATGCTGCGGCTGACATCAATCGACAACACGACCACACCCTCGCGAGCGGGTACCGGCATCGGCGCCATCGGCCGGGCCAGGCCGAGGATGATCGACACGAGCGCCAGCAGGTAGAGCGCGGGCGGCACCCAGCGGCGCCATCGGCTGTGATGGGCGGCCGCCTGCATCAGCAGCCCGACGTTGGGAATCAGCACGGTCCTGCGCGGCCGATGGGCAAGCAGGCGCAGGTACAGCCAGATCAACACGGGCAGCGCGGCCAGCCCCAGGAGCATCGACGGCCACTCGAAGGTCATGGCGCCCATCACGGCACCCGCCGGAACCACAACAGGGACATCGTCCCACCGCTGAGCACAAAGAGCCCCGCGACCGCGACCATCAGGAACGAGACTTCCATCCGTGCGCGTTCCCAGCCGATCACGCGGCTGAGCTGCTTGTACACGCGCTGCAGTTCCTCTTCTGCCGTCGACGGAAAGTAGCGGCCATCGGTGATCTGCGCGATCCGCTCCAGTCCCGAAGAATCGAAGGGGGCCAGCACCATCTGCCGATCGATCTGGACCACCGCACCGCCGGGCGTCCCCACGCCGACGGTGAAAATCCGGACCTTGCCTTCGCGCGCCAGCGCGGCCGATTCGTAGGGGTCTGGACCGAAGTTGCTCACGCCGTCAGAGAAGATGATAATCGACGCCGGAGCCAGGTCGTTGGGGTCGGGACGCGGCTCAAGCGGGTTCGGAGGCTGAGGCTGGGGCCCGCCGCCCCGCCGCGCAAGCTGGTCGAGACGATCACCGAGCAGCCGCGCGCGGCCGGGCAGCACCCGCACGGCCTCCAGAATACCGCCGCCCACCGACGTGGCCGTCTGAGCTTGAATCCGGTCCAGGGCATCGAAAAACACCTGCCGGTCGATGCTTGGCGCCAGCATCGTCGTTCCATATTCGCTGAAGGTTACCAGCCCCACTTTGGTGGATCGGGGAACCATGTTGGCAAATGCGCGCGCCGCGGCCTTCGCGGCGTCCAGGCGTGTGGGCGGGATATCGGGCGCCGTCATGCTCTTGCTGGTGTCGATCGCGACCACGACCGCCGCCCGGTTGACCGGCAGCGGTACCGCGGCCACGGGCCGGGCCATCGCCACGGACAGGAACAGCACCGCGATCAAGTAGCAGGCGACCGGGATCGACCGCTGCCAGGACGGTGGCCGCACGACGAGCTGGTCGAAGAGGCGCGCCTCAGCAAACCGCTCCGCGGTCCGCTGCTGCCGTCGCGCAAGCAACCGATTGCCCGCCCACAGCAGGGGCACCAGGAGCACGGCCAGCCGCATCAGCGGCCAGGTGAATTCCACGGACGTCTCCGGCGACGCAGGACGAAGCGCACCAGTGGATCGACCATAGACTCGGCGGTCGAGAGTTCCATGTGATCGACCCGCGCCCGCCGGAACGCGTCGGCGATACGCGAGCGGCGCGCGGTGACCAGGGCGGCGAAGGCGGCCCGGACTCGCGCGTCCGACGTGTCAATCCAGCAGTGCTCGCCGGTCTCAGGGTCGCGCACCGGCATCACACCCACATCCGGGAGGGCCTCTTCGGCCGGGTCGCGGATCCACACCGCCACCACGTCATGACGGCGTCCCAGCTCGCGCAGCGGCCCCTCCCACCCCGGTGTCGAAATGAAATCCGACACCACGAAGACGAGATGCCGGCGCCGCAAGACCCCGGCGGCATTGCGCAGCGTCCCGGCGAGATCGGTCAGGCCCTCGCTCGGCGTCTCACCGCGCGACAGCGTGTGGAGCAGGCGCAGGGCGTGCCGGCGGCCCGTGCGCGGCGGGACAAGCGGCACCGCCGGTCCGGGGAAAGCGAGCGCGCCGACCTTGTCGCCGTGGCGCGTAATGATGTACGCAGCCACCCCAGCGAACTCGATGGCCAGTTCGCGCTTGAGGCGGCGCCGCGTACCGAAGTCCATGGACGGGGAGAGATCCACCAACAGCCAGGCGGTGAGTTCTCGTTCTTCGAGGTACTGACGGACGAAGAGCCGGTTCATCCGGGCCGTGACGTTCCAGTCGATCCGCCGCACCTCGTCACCCGGCTGGTACTCGCGGACTTCCGCCAGATCCAGGCTGGGTCCGTAGAAAATCCCGCGGTAGTCCCCAAAGAGGAACCCATCGAGGCGCCGGACGACTGTAAACTCTAGGCGCCGGAGGAGTTGCTCAGGGGTGTCGCGCAGTTCGACGGCCTCCATGCCGATGGCCTAGGCTCCCTGCGGCGCCTCGCCGGCGACCGGAGCGGTGCGGATGCTCTCATAAGGGTCGCCGAGTGCGACCCGAGGCGCGGCTACCGCCGCGATCGTCTGCTCGATGATCGCATCGGGTGTGACCTCATCGGCCAGCGCCTCATACGAGAGAACCATGCGATGGCGCAGCACTTCTGGGGCGAGATCGCGAACGTCCTCCGGCATGACATACTCCCGGCCCCGGAGCAGCGCGAGCGCCCTCGCGGCCAACACCACGTTGAGCGAGGCCCGCGGGCTGGCGCCGTACGAGATGTAGCGGCGCAACCGGTCGAGGCCGACCTGTTCGGGGTGGCGGGTCGCGGTCGCCAGCCCGACGGCATACTCGCGGATCTTCGGGTCGACGTAGACCCCGTCGGTGACCGTCTGCAGCTCGTGCAACTCCGTGGCGCTGATCATCGGCGTCACCTCGGGCGGCGAGCCGCTCATGCGCTCGACGATCGTCACTTCTTCGTGATAGCTGGGATAGCCGATGACGACCTTGAACATGAACCGGTCGACCTGCGCCTCGGGCAGCGGGTAGGTCCCCTCGCTCTCGATGGGGTTCTGCGTCGCCATGACCAGGAAAGGCTCCGGCAGGTGGAACGTCTGCTTGCCGATCGTGACCTGCCGCTCCTGCATCGACTCGAGCAGCGCCGACTGCACCTTGGCCGGCGCGCGGTTGATCTCGTCGGCCAGGACAAAGTTGGCGAAGATCGGGCCAAGCTCGATGTCGAAGGCGCCCGACCGCTGATTGTAGACGCGTGTGCCGACCAGGTCGGCGGGCACCAGGTCCGGGGTGAACTGGATGCGCTTGAAGTCGCAGTCAATCGCGCGGGCGGTGCTCTTGATCGCCAGCGTCTTGGCCAGACCCGGCACGCCTTCAATCAACACGTGCCCGCGGGCGAGCAGCGCGACCAGCAACCGCTCGAGCATCAGATCCTGCCCGACGATCACGTGCTTGATCTCGTAGAGTACCTTGCGCATTGTGGCAGAAGCCTGCTGGAAGGTCTCAAGCGGAATGGTCACAACCGTTCCTCCCTGTCCTGCGCCATTAGGACCACGTTAGCACCACGCTGCGAGACGCCGCAAGAGGGGGTGTCACAGCACGCGCCCGGTGTTCCCGCGCGGACAGGAGGGCGCCGCACCAGGGGAAGAGTATAATCCACTCGATGGACAGCCTCAGATCCTCGCTCGCCGTGTGGCTCGCGGTCGCACTGCTCGTTCCGTCGCGGGTCGCCGCCGGCCCCGCCGACGCCTGGCAGATCGTCCCGGGACAGTCGATCGGCCCCGTGCGCCTCGGTGCCCCGGCCCGGGAGCTGTCCGTGGTCACCGGCTGGGGCCAGCCGGACCAGACGCACACGGCGGGGTCGCTCACCTTTCTCACCTACACCCGCCAGGGCTTTACCGTCGGCGTGCGCAACGAACAGGTTGTGCTGATCCTGACCACCAACGAACGGCATCGCACCGACAAGGGGGTCGGCGTCGGCCAGGCGGCGTCGGCGGCTGCGGCGTCCTATGGGGCGCCACCCTCCGGCACTGAAGAACGCGTACACTGGTACGACACCATCGGCCTGGTGGTGGTCATCGGCGCGAACATCATCGTCCGGCTCGGCGTGTACGATCCCAAGTCGTTCCACCGGGCCCTCCTGGTGGACGAACGGCCGGCCCACGACGTCTTCCTCACGGCGCGCCCGCCGAAGTACGGGAATCCGGCCAGCGACAAAACCGGAGCGGCCACGCACACGGCACTCATCACCATCACGTTGAAGAACGCGAGTCCGGGGATCAAGGTGCTGAATCCCAACTTCGTCGCGCTGGTGGACCCGGGGGGCAAGACCTACAAGTTCGATCCCTCCACGTTTCGCCAGGCCGACGCGTGCCGCTCGACGGTCTCCGTGCGCCCCGGACAAACGGGCTCCTGCTCGGTGGTCTTCGTGATCCCCGCAGGAGCGAGAGCGCGCGCGCTTGTGTTCAACGACGGCGGGAGCACCGACGAGTTCACCTTCTGAGCGACTACCTGCAGTTCATCTTCGAACCGGGTATTCTCGGCAAGCATCGCTAAGACTCGGTGACCGGGAGTGCCCCCTCCGCCCGCTGTCCCCGGCGCAGGAGGAGGACAAGCGGCAAACAGGCCAGGAACACCGCACCAATCACTGCGAAGGCGAAGTTGAAGGCCACCACCGCCGCCTGCTGCTGGATGATCCTGTCCAGCACCGCCATGGCCTGCCGGCCGGCGGTCGTGGCGTCGCTGCCGCGGGCCATGAATCCGGCCTGGAGGGTCTGCCACCAGTAGGTGAACGTCGGATTGTACCGCGTGGCGTACCGCGCGAGATTGGCGCTGGCCGTCGTGAGCTTGTGATCCAGTACCGCGATGACGATGGCGGTCCCCAGGCTGCCTCCCAGCTGGCGGACCAGATTATACAGGCCGGCTGCGCTCTGCATCCGCGGACGGGGGATCGACGAGAGCGTGGCGGTCGAGAGCGAGACGAATATGAACGCGAAACCACCCCCCTGAATGACCTGAGGCGTCAGGATCTGCAGCGGGCCGCTGTTCAGGGTGAAGTGCGCCATCATGAAGGCCGCCGCGGAGCTCACAATCAGTCCAACCGGCAGCATCACGTACACGCCGAGCCGGTTGTACAGCGATCCGGCCAGGGGCATGAACAAGACCATCGTGAGAGCCCGGGGCATGAGCGCAAGCCCGGCCTGCGTGGCGTCGTAGTGGAGCAGGATTTGGAAAAAGAGCGGCAGGAGAATGAGGCTGCCGAACAGAGCCAGCCCCAGGACGCCACCGATCAGAGTCCCTGACGCAAAGGAGAGGTTCTTGAGGATCCGGAGGTCGACGGCGGGGACCGACGTACGGAGCTCGCGGATCACAAACGCGGCCAGCGCGAAGACGGCCACAACCCCCAGCGCGGTGATAAACCCGCTCTGGAACCACCCATTCGTCTCGCCCTGCTGGAGCAGGATCTGGAGAGAGGCAAGCCCCACCGCCATGAATCCGATGCCGAACGCGTCGATCCGCTGGAGCCCGCGGGCCCGCATATAGGGGGGGTCGACGATGAACCGCGAGCCCATCGCGACGGCCACGATCCCCACCGGGATATTGACGAAGAAGATCCACGGCCATGAGAGGTTGTCCGTTAACCAGCCGCCCAGGGTCGGTCCGACTGCCGGCCCCAGCATGACGATGACCCCGAAGAACCCCATGGCCTGCCCCTGCTCCTCGGGAGGGAACGTCTCGCGCATGATCGCCTGGGCGATGGGCTGCAGTGCGCCGCCACCCAGGCCCTGCACAACTCGGAACGCGATCAGTTGCCCCAATGTCCGGGAGAGGCCGCACAGCACCGAGGCGCCCGTAAAGATGAATACGGCCAGCAGGTACATCCGCCGCCGCCCGAGGACCGTGCCCAACCATGCCGTCAGCGGCATGACGATCACAACCGCGATCAGGTAGGCGGTGCTCACCCAGGCGACCTGGCGCGTGGTGACCCCGTACGTCGCCTGGATGTGCACGAGCGCGACGTTCACGACGCTCGAGTCGATCGCCCCCATGACCGAGCCAAACAGCACGGACAACGCGACCGTCCATTTGTTGATACCTGTGGCGCGGCCGGGAACGGCGGTCCGTGGAACGGGGGCGATCTCTGTCGACACCGGTCAGCGGCTCTTCCGCTGGACGTCGATCGTCACCTGGGCGGAGAGGCCGATCTGCAGCGCCGGTCCGGGGCCCGGGTCGACATCCAGGGCGATCCGCACCGGCACGAGCTGAACCACTTTGATGAAGTTGCCCGTGGCGTTGTCGGGTGGCAGGAGGGCCGTGGTCGCGCCGGTCGCTGCGCCGATGCTCTCCACATGGCCGTAGAGCACGTGACCCCGCGACGCGTCGACCGTGATGCGGACGTGATCGCCCACGCGAATCTTGTTGATCTGGGTCTCTTTGATGTTGGCCACGACCCAGACATGGCGCGCGAGCGCGACGCCCATCAGGGGCTGGTTCGGCTGAACGACCTGTCCGATCTGAACCGTCCGGTTAGTCACCCAACCGTCAACGGGCGCACGGATGATCGTCCGCTCCAGGTTGACCTCGGCGATCCTGACGGCGCCGACCGAGTCGGCCGCGCGCGCCTCGGCCGCGGCGACCTCCTCGGCACGCTGGCGGATGAGGGCCTCCCCCGCCGCCGCCTGCTGCACGAGGGCCTCCGCCCTGGAGATCTCCGCCTTGTTCACCGCCACGCTTTGGCGCGAAATCTGCACCTGCTGGCGGGCCGCGTCGGCGGACGTCAGGCCGGCTTGCGCCTGGCGCAAGGCATCCTGGGCGGCCTGGTAGCGCGCGCGCGCCGCCTCATACGCGGCGGTGTCGGTATCCACCAGTTGCGCCGGGACGGCGCCCTGAGCGAGAAGGCTTCGGTCACGTTCCAGTGTCCGGCCCGCGACGTCCAGGTTGGTCTTGGTGGCCTGCACCTCGGAATCAGCGGTGGCGACCCGGGCCTGAGCCTGCGCGAGCTGAGCCGCGGTCGTCGTCTCATCGATCCGCACCTGCACCTCCGCCTGCGAGAGCCGAGGTTGGCTGACCTGAAGCGCGGCCTGGGCCACCGTGAGGCTGGACGCAAACTGCCGCTGCTGGGCGGCCAGCGCAGCGCGGGCGGCCTCCACCTGGGCGCGGGCCGCAGATAACTGCAGCGTGGCGTGATCGAGCGCGAGACGGTAGTCGGTGGCATCGAGCTCCACGAGCACGGTGCCGGCGGTGACGCGCTGGTTCTCGACGACGTTCACATTAACCACGGTGCCCGGGATTCTCGAGCTGATGGGTGCGAGGTCGCCCTGCGTTTGGGCGTTGTCGGTCTTGACGACTCCGAGGCTCGCCTCCCAATACTCCAGGCCCGCAACCAGCAGCACGAGAGCCGCCACCACGCCCATCGGCAGCACAAGCCTTCTCAGGATCCGGCGTGGAGCCTTGCGCAGGGGTCGCCCCGGCACCTTAGCGGGAGCCCCGAGATCATCCTCGGAGACCGTGCTTGCGGAAGAAACCGCCGTCAGCTCTTCGAGTTCAACGTCGCGATCGCCGGTGGAAAGTGCATCATCCATTGTGACGTCTCCGCCTGTCTCTCTTTGCTGACAGGGGCCCGCTTCCTTCTGGTGGGCTGCCGCCTTACCTCACCTCGAGGATCAGGCATTTCAGGTAGCGGGTCTCCGGCATCCCGGGATGGACCGGATGGTCGCGCGCCTGCGTGCGCGCCTCGAGGAGCCGGACGCGGCGGCGCGCATCGTGCGCGGCTTCGGCTACGAGGGCCAGCAGCATCTCTTCAGTGATATGGAATGAGCACGAGCATGATACGAGGATGCCTCCGGGCCGCACCAGCTTCAGGGCGCGCAGGTTGATCTCTTTGTAGCCCGCGGCGGCCTTTGCCACCGCGGTCCGGCTGGGCGCGAAGGCGGGCGGATCGAGCACGACCATGTCGAACCGCGGCCCCGCTCGCGCCATCGCCCGGAGCGCGTCGAAGGCGTTGGCCGTCTGGAAGGTGCAGCGCCCCTCCACGCCATTCAGACGGGCATGCTCCGACGCGGCGGCTACCGCCTCAGCGGAGATGTCGATCCCGGTGACGCGGGCGCCAGCCCTCGCGGCATACAGCGCAAACCCGCCGGTGTAGCAGAACACGTCGAGCATCTCTCCGTGCGCATACCCGGCGACCGCTGCACGGTTTTCGCGCTGGTCGAGGAAGAAACCCGTCTTCTGGCCCGCGGCCACGTTCACGCGAAACCTCACGCCGTTTTCTTCGATCTCCTGAACGAGCGGAGCGTCGCCGCTCTGAAACCGTGTCTCCAGCGTCAGTCCTTCACGCCGGCGCACGGGCGCGTCGTTCCGGGCGTATATCGCCGCGGGATGCATCAACTCGTGGAGCAGGCGGACCAGCAGCCCTTCGTGCCGCGCCATCCCCAGTGTCAGCGTCTGGATCACCAGCAGATCGGCGTAACGATCCACGATGAGGCCGGGCAGGCCGTCTCCCTCGCTGTAGACGGCGCGGAACGCCGTGGTGCCCCCCGCCACCCGGTCGCGCAGCGCGAGCGCCTCCTCCAGCCGGCGGCGGAAGAATCTCTCATCGATGGCTTCTCGCTGGTGCGTCAGCAGCCGGACGGCGATGGTTGAGCGAGGATTGAGGTAGCCGCGCCCGACGAATGAGCGGTCGGCCGCCCGCACGTCCACGACATCCCCGGGTTCACAGGGGCCGTCGACCGAGCGGATCTCTCCGGCATAGATCCACAGGTGTCCGCCGACCAGACGCTCTTCCCGGCCGGGACTCAGGAAAACTGTGGCCATCGGCGAACCTGCCGCAGCCTCTCCCTAACGCCCGCGGCTGTGGACCGGTGCGGAGGCGGCGTGCACGGGCACCAGGCACAGCACCGCGAGGAGGTACCCGCCGACGACTTCACTCGTCCAGTGAGCGCCTAGATAGACGAGGGCCACGCCCATGAGTGCTGTGACCGTGATGAGACCATAGCGCAACGGCGCCCGCAGGTGGCCCGCTCCAGCTCCCCAGGTCATCCAGACCGCGGCCGCCAGCAGCAGCGTCCGAAACGCGTGGCCGCTCGGGTAGGCGTAGGGTGTTTGGATCGCGAAGTGCATCACGTTCAGGCCGGGGCGCGAGAGCGCCTCCGGCACGCCCGGGTGCGGCAGCCAGTACTTGGCGATCCCCTCCACCGCGCCGCCGGCGAGAAACCCGGCCCACAGGGTCATCGCCATCAGGCGACGCCGGGTACGCATGAGCGCGATCCCGATGGGCAGGACCAGCACCGCAGTGACTTCGATGTTCCCTGCGACGGTGAGGAGCGACGATCCGGTATCGAGCGTCACGCTCGCAACGCGCTGAACCGCGTTGGTGATCGCCCGGTCCACTCCGACCATCAGCGGCGTCATGGCGACGACCGTCCACACTATGAACAATAGAAGAAGCGGCAAGACGCCCGGTTGCCGGCGCATGGATTGTGGAGCTATTCTACTATCTCTTCCCCGGAGCCTCGTCCTCGTCCCAGTCCCTGGGCAGCTGGAGGGCGCGCCACTCAGGGAACGGCACACGGGCGGACAGCGCCCGGGCCCTCTCCTGATCCTTTTTGCACTGGATGCAGAGCGTGGCGTAGGGAATCACCCGAAGGCGCAGGGGATGGATCGGCCGGCGGCAGCGCGCACAGGTGCCGTAGGCCCCATGCTGCAGTCGCGCCAGCGCCTGCTCGACATCGGCGAGAACCGTCTGTAAGTTCGACTCCACCGCCAGGTCCCTGTCGCGCTCCAGCATCTGGCTCGCGGCATCGGCCATCGCGTCGTCGTCGCCACCGTCCGCGCCCCCGCCGCGAGGCGCGTCTTCGGCCACGGCCGCCCGCTGGGTAATGGCCTGCAGTTCCTTCCGCAACCGGCGGCGCTCTTCTTCCAGTTGCCGCCGGAACTCCCGGCTGGGGTGCGTGGAGCGCCCCGCGACGTGACCGTTCGTATGCGGTCTGGCATGACGCCTTGCGTGTGCCTGTGAAGATGCCGCGCTGCCTGCCTTGGGCTTCAGCCTCATCTCCAGACGCATGGCATTCACTCCGCCGGCCGGCCAGGAATGTTCAGGGGTGGGCCGATTGGCCCCTTCATTATCACGGGCCGGGAGAACCCTTCCATCGGGCGGAGATAGTATTGGAGGCGATGACGACCCGGTTGGCCCCGACGCCTGCTCAGACGGTCGAGCGGTATCGCTCGGCGTCTGAAGCCTCGATCGCGTCCTCGTGCAGGGAGACGTGGAGGCGTTCGGCCCACTCACCAAACTCCCGGTAGATGCTGTCGGGCAGATCGATGCCCTCCGCGATGCGGCGGGCGCGGGCGCGCTGCTCGGGATCGCCCGGCGCCAGCACCTCATGCGCCCCGGGGGCCGGCGGCGTCGCCTTGACACCGTTCAGCACAGCGCGAACGGCCCGCTGGTACTCGTCCAGCGGCAAAAAGGCGCTGATGTTCACCGCCTGCAGGAACGCGCCTCCCATCGTGCCGCGTTCGACGTCGAACTCGCCGGACAAACCGCCGAGGAGCGCAACCGCCAGCCCCAGCGCATAGCCCTTGTGCCGGCCGAACGGCAGCAGGGATCCGCCGTCGTAGAAGTCCGCGGGACGCACGCTGGGGTGACCGTGCCTGTCTAGGATGATCCCTTCGGGCAGATCGGCGCCAGTGCTGCGCGCGACTTGGATCTTACCCTCTGCGATCATGCTCGTCGCATAATCGAGGATGAACGGGATGGCGTCGCCGGTCGGCACGCCCACCGCAATGGGATTCGTCCCCAGCGCGCCCTGGATTCCCCAAAAGGGCGCGGTTGATCGCTCCTCGTGAGATGCACGTCCCGTGACAATCAGACCGATGCATCCCGCGCGCGCCGCCTGCTCCGCGTACTCCCCCAGCCGCCCGATGTGGCCCGTCCGCCGGAGGCTCGCGCAGCAAACGTCGGCCTGCCGTGCCTTGTCGATCGCCCACTCCATCGCCCGCCGGGCGGTGTAGTGGCCGAACCCATGCCTCCCGTCGACGATCAGCGTGCCGGCAGTCTCTCTGACCCGCTCAGGCTCGGCGGCGGGATCGATCCTCCCGTCGGCGATGCGCTGCAGATAGGCGGGGACGCGGAGCACGCCGTGCGAGTCGTGTCCGGCGAGGTTGGCGTTGACCAGGATCTCCGCCACCGTGTCCGCGATGTGACGCGGCGCGCGCGCGGCCATGAACAGCCGCCTGGCGGCAGCATGAAGGTACCCGGCCTCAAAGTGGTGCTGGCCTGGCATGACTCATGCCCCCTCGTTTGGACTGGTCCCCTCGGCAGCGGCCTACGAAGACTGCAGCTATGTTACGACAAAATGAACGCGAGCCCTGCCCGCCGTCGCTCTGTCCGCCGTTGGCTTATCGCATCCAGCGGAAGGCGCGCTTCTCCACAGTGTGCACGATACCCATCAGGATACCCGCCAGCGCGACGATCAGGAAGAGGAGCGCGTACAGGAAGTCCACCCGAAACGCGCCGCCGTAATACATGAGGAGCCCGCCGATGCCGATGCTCGAGATCAGCATCTCCCCGAGCACGGCACCGTTCACGGCCCGTCCCACCCCTAGCCGCATGCCGGCTAGGGCCAGCGGGAGGGCCGCTGGCAGGATCACACGGCGCACCAGTGCCCATTCTCCGGCCCCAAACGAACGTGCCATCTGGATCAACTTCGGATCCACTTGTTTGACGCCCGCGTACATGTTGATGGTCGTGACGGAAACCGCGAACAAGAACGCCACTGCGACGATACTGGCTCGGCCAAGGCCGAACAGCAGCATCAGGATCGGCACCATGGCCGCCGCCGGGGTGTTCTGGAACGCATCGACGTAGTGGCCGAACGCCGCCTCTGCTAACCAGGAGCGGCCCATCAGAACGCCGAGCACCGCCCCGACGCCGGCGGCGAGTCCGAAACCCGCCAGGGCCGCTCCCATCGTCCGCAGTCCCTCAGCCCAGAGTTGTCCCCTCCCGGCCAGGATGATCGCGGATGCGGCAACCTTGCTCATCGGTGGAACGAAGACGAAGAGACCGAGACGCCCCACCGCTTCCCAGAGAAGCACGACGGGGAGGACCGAGAAGGTCCAGGCGGCATGCGCCAGGAGCCAGCGAAACGGGGCCACCCTCACTCTCGGTCTGTCCTCCCTACGTGACGGCGCGGTGTGCGGCGTGCGCGCGCCCCTGACTCACAATGTCGATCCCGACATGGTCACTGAAGGCCTTCGTGACCAGCGTTGTCATTGGACCCGGGAGCGGACGCAGGGACCGTCCATCAAGGGCTCGGACAGGAAGCGGGCCGG
>JBGPLF010000112.1:0-12168 GCA_041486265.1 bacterium | reverse complement strand
CTTCGAGTACGGCAACAACATCCGCGCGCAGGCGGCCGCGGGCGGGCTTCGCGACGCCTTTGCGATCCCCATCTTCACGGAGCGGTACATTCGCCCGCTGTTCTGCCGGGGCATCGGCCCGTTCCGCTGGGTAGCAATCTCTGGAGATCCAGACGACATCGCCGTGATCGATGCGCTCGTGCTGCGTGAGTTCCCCGAAAATAAGACCGTAGCGAAATGGATCCGTATGGCGCAGGAGAGCGTGAAGTTCCAGGGGCTACCGGCGCGGATCGCGTGGCTGGGACATGGAGAGCGAGCGCGCCTGGCGGCGATGGTGAACGAGGCGGTTGCCGATGGCCGATTGCGCGGGCCGGTGGCGTTTACGCGGGACCATCTCGACGCAGGCGGGGTGGCACAGCCCTTCCGGGAGACGGAGAACATGCGCGACGGGTCGGACGCGGTGGCCGACTGGCCCCTGCTGAATGCGCTGCTCAACTGCACCGCCGGCGCTGATCTGGTCGCGATCCACGGCGGCGGCGGCGGATACGCCGGCTACTATCAGAGCGCCGGAGTCACCGTGGTCGCTGACGGGACACCATCGGCGGCGCGACGTCTGGCGGCCGTCCTGACGGCTGATACCGGGATCGGCATCCTGCGATACGCGGATGCCGGGTATGATGACGCAATCGCCACGGCGCGGGAGAAGGGGATCAGAAGCCTTCAGCCCGAGGTCATGGAGGCAGACGTCCGCGAGCCCGCGACTCCGTAGCCCGCAGGCGATCTCACCACGCCGCCGATGATCGACCTGCTGATCATGCACGCCAGCGAACTGGTGACGTGCCGCGCTGGCCCCAAGGGCGCGGTCGGACGTGACCTGGAACGCCTCAACATCGTCACCGATGGGGCGGTGGCGATCGACCGGGGGCGCATCGTGGCGGTCGACCCCACACGGGTCCTCCGGCGCGCGTACCGCGCCCGCCGGGTGATCGACGCGCGCGGGCGGCTCGTCTCCCCCGGGCTGATCGACCCACACTCCCATCTCGTGTACGCCGGCTCGCGCCACCATGAGTACGAGAGTCTCATTACAGGGAAGACCACCCCCGGCCGGCGCCTCGGCAGCGGCATCCGGTACACGGTCGGGATGACGCGCCGGGCCCCGGTGGCGGCGCTCAGGGCGCAGGCGCGCGCCGATCTCGATGTGATGCTCGTGCACGGGACGACGACCGTCGAGGCGAAGACGGGCTACGGGCTCGACCGCAGCACGGAACTCCGCATGCTTCGGATCCTGAAGAGCCTCCAGCATCCCGTCGAGGTCGTGGCGACGTACCTGGGCGCCCATGTCCTGCCTGCCGAGTACCGAAACCGGCGCAGCGCCTACGTGGCCCTGGTGATCTCGATGCTGCGAGACGCCAGGCAGTACGCGGAATACTGCGACGTGTGCTGTGACCCGGTGGGGTTCACGGTTGAAGAGTGTTTCCGGATTGGACGCGAGGCGCTCACGCTTGGATTCCGTCTCAAGGTTCACGCGGATCAGACCGGTCCGGCCAAAGGCGCGGAACTCGCGGCGCGATGTGGGGCGACCTCGGCGGACCACCTAGACTACATCTCCGCACGGGGCATCCGCGCCATGGCTCGGCGGGGGACCGTCGGCGTGCTGCTGCCCGGCGTCACCTACCACATGATGGAGATGACGCCCATGGTGGAAGGCGGGCGCCTCAGGCGTGCGTCGAAGCCGTTCATGCCCCTGGCCGTCCGGCGGATGATCGAGGGTGGGATGCGCCTAGCGCTCTCCGCAGATTACAACCCCGGGACCTCACCGACGCAGTCGATGCAGGTCGTGATGCAACTCGCCGCGCGCCTCTACCGGCTAAGTTATGGGGAGATCTGGCTGATGAGCACCATCAACGCGGCCCACGCGCTCGACCGGGGTCGGGATCGGGGAAGCCTCGAGGCAGGAAAACGTGCCGATCTGGTGCTGTGGCGAGTACCGGAGCACGGGATGGTTATCAACCGCTTCGGCGTCAACCTGGTCCACACAGTGGTCAAGGATGGACGGGTGGTCGTCGAAGGAGGCGTCCTCAGCTACGCGTCGAGGACCTCTTCCAGCGTGCCTCCCAGATAGGCGCGCCGCACGCCTTCGTCTTCACGGAGCGCTCCGGCCGGACCCGCCAGCATGATGCGCCCGGTCTCCAGCACATAGCCCCGCGAGGCGACCTCCAGGGCCATCAGCGCATTCTGCTCGACGAGCAGGATGGGCAGGCCGCGAAGACCGATGTCGCGAATGCGCCCGAAGAGTTCCTGGACGACGCGCGGACCCAATCCCATGGAGGGCTCATCGATGAGCAGAAGGCGCGGCCGGGCCATCAGCGCGCGGCCGATCGCCAGCATCTGCTGCTCGCCGCCGGAGAGCGCCCCTGCCGGCTGCCCGGCCCGCGACTTCAGGACGGGAAACCAGGCATAGACTTCCTCGAGTGTCTCCGCGGCGGCTCGGTCCCATCCGCGGCGGAACGTGCCGAGACGCAGGTTCTCCAGGACTGAGAGTTCCATGAAGAGTTGCCGTCCTTCCGGGATCTGCACGATGCCGCGGTGCACGATCTCGTGGGCCGCCGTGCGCGGCGTGATCGGCGTGCCGTCGAACTCGATGCTCCCCGAGACCCGCGGAACGATGCCGCTGATGGCGTTGAGGAGCGTTGACTTGCCGGCTCCGTTCGCCCCAATCAGGCAGACCGTCTCACCCGCGCGGACTTCGAGGGATACGCCGCGCAACGCCTGCACCTGGCCGTAGCGGACGTGCAGGTCGGACACCGTCAGCATCTCACGTTCACCTCACGGGACAGGGACGGCCTGCCCGAGGTAGGCTTCGATGACGCTCGCGTTCCGCTCGACCGCCTCCGGCGTGCCGTCGGCGATCTTCACCCCGAGATCCAGCACGACGATTCGTTCGGCCAGGCGCATCACGATCTGCATGTTGTGCTCGATGACAAGCAGCGCGATCCCGGCCGCGTGGATTTTGCGCACGATCGCCATGACCGCGCGCATATCCGACTGATCCATGCCCGACGCGGGCTCGTCCAGCAGCAGCAGACGGGGCTCCGCAGCGAGGGCGCGGGCGATCTCCAGCCGGCGCAGGTCGGGAAGCGCCAGGCTGCCCGCGAGCGCCTGTGCACGCTCCTCGAGCCCGACGAAAGCGAGCAACTCGTTCACCCGTGCGCGCACCTGTTCGTGTTCACGGCGAGACCGAGGGCTCCCGACAACTGCGTCGAGCACGCCTTCCCGGGTGCGGGTGTGCAGCCCGGCCTCCACGTTGCGCTCCACGGTCAGGGTGCGAAAGACGCGCGGGGTCTGGAACGTCCGGGCGATGCCGAGGGCCGCGATGCGGGACGGGCGCAGCGCAGTGATGACCATGTCCCCGAACATCACCTGGCCTGCCGCAGGCCGCACGAGACCGGTGACCGTGTTGAAAAGGGTCGTCTTGCCGGCGCCGTTGGGACCGATGAGCCCGACCAGCCCTCCCTCGGGGACGTCGAGAGTGACAGCGCTCAGGGCGGTAAGGCCGCCGAACTGCACGGTGACGCCCTGCAGCGCAAGCATCGGTGCCATCAGCGCCGCCGTGCCGGAAAGGCTCCGAGGAGCCCCTGCGGAAGGTATCGCATCATCAGGACGAGCAAGAGGCCGTACAGGAGCATCCGGTAGGCGGCGGTAAACCGCATCAGTTCGGGAATCAACGTCAGCAGCACCGCGCCCACCACCGGCCCCCACTGCGTGCCCATTCCCCCGACCACCACCATCGAGAGCACCGCGATGGAAGTGCCCAGGCTGAAGGAGTCATGCCCCACAAAGGTCGCATAGTGCGCGTACAGGCTGCCGGCGGCCCCGGCGAAGAGGGCCCCGATGGCGAAGGCCAGGACTTTGTAGCGCGCCGTGTCGATCCCGATGACCTCGGCGGCGAGCGGGTCCTCGCGGACGGCCATCAGGGCTGTGCCGGGGCGCGACGTCATGATGCGCCGCACCACGGTGAGCGTGATCGCCGCGAGCACCACGCCCGTCAGGGCGTAGCCGGCGAGGCCGAGTTGATGCCCGAAGAGTTCGATCCGTGGAATGCCGCTGATACCGTAGGGCCCGCCGGTAATGTTGAGGTTGAGCGCGAGCCCCTGGACGACCAGCCCGAGCCCCAGGGTGACGATGGCCAGGAAGTCGTGCTCCACACGCAGGCTGGGCGCGCCAATGATGAGGCCGGAGGCGAAGGTCACGAGGGCCGCCGCCGGCAGCGTCAGCCAGAAGCTCCAGCCAAAGGCCGTGCTCAGGATGGCCGCCGTATACGCGCCGATCGCGTAGAAGGCGGCGTGGCCGATCGAGACCTGCCCGGCGTACCCGGTGATGAGGTTCAGGCTGGCTGCCAGCGTGATGTTGATGCTGATGAGCATCAGCAGGGTCAGGGCGTACGGTCCGAGGAGGAAATCGAGCATCGTGCGGTCTCAGGCGCGCTCGATCCGCCGGCCGAGCAGCCCTGAGGGGCGGACCATCAGGACCAGCACGAGCAGCGCAAAGGTGATCACGTCACGCAGACCCGCGGAGATGTAGGCGGCGGTGAGCGCCTCCACGAGCCCGATGAGGTAGGCGCCCAGGATCGTCCCGACCACGCTGCCCATGCCGCCGATCACCACGGCCGCAAAGGCCTTGAGCCCGAACATCGCCCCCATCGACGGGTCCACGCTCGTTATGTAGAGACCCTCAAGCACACCGGCGATCCCAGCCAGACCGGATCCCACCGCGAAGATGGCGACGGCCAGGGCATCGATGTTGATCCCCACGAGCCTAGCGCCGCGCGCGTTCTGGACCGCGGCCAGGGTGGCCAGACCCAGGTTCGTGCGGCGGAGGACCCATTGGAGACCAATCATCAGCGCGATGGTGAGGACGACGATCAGAATCTGGAGATTGGTGATGACGATCGTGCCGAGCGTGTAGACCCGCAGCGGCAGGAACTGCGGGTACGAGTGCGGCACGGGACCCCAGACGATGCGGGCGAGGTTCTCCATCGCCAGGAGCAGGCCCAGCGAACTGATGAGCGTGACAATGACGTTCGCGCCCCGCAGCGGCCGGTACGCGAACCGTTCGAACAGCACTCCGAGGCCGGCGCAGACCAGCACGGTCGTCGCCAGCGCAAGGACCGGTGGAAGGCGGAGTGTTGCGAGGAGCGTGAGTGAAAGCATGCCCCCGATCATGTAGACCCCGCCGTGGGCAATATGGATGATGCGGAGCACCCCGTACGTCAGGGACAGCCCGATCGCCAGGAGCGCGTACAGGCTGCCAACCGCGAGCCCGTTCAGGAGATGCTGGGGGAGGACGCTCACAGCGGACGGTGGCGAACGCTCAGGGTGATGAAGTCAGGGCCCCGCATTTCGCGGGGCCCCGCCTCTCATTTCACTTTTTCAAACGGAATGAGCTTGTACTGAGCGAACTGACCGTTCACGATCTTCCAGAACGACTGTTCCGCCACGATCTCCCGCGCCGGGGTAAAAGTGAATGTCCCGTTGACGCCGCTGAACTTGTCGATGAGCCCCAGCCCCTTCAGGACGCCGTTGGGGGTCGTGTCTCCCCGCCGGATGGCCTCGAGCAGCACCAGCATGGCGTCGTGGCCGTGGCTGGCGACGCTGTCGGGCAGGTACTTGTACTTGGCTTCGAACGCCTTGGCGAAAGCCTTATAGGCGGGCGAGTTGAGATTCGTGGCCGCCGACATGACGACGCCTTCCGCCGCTTGCCCTGCCAGTTCGATGAAATTCGGCGCGCTCAGCCCATCCGACGCGTAGATCGGCACGGAAAGTCCAAGCCGGCGTGCCTGCGAGACGAGCAGCCCGCCTTCAGCGTAGTAGCTGATGACCAGGAGCACATCCGGGTTGGCGGCCCGCGCCTTGGTGATGAGCGTCGTGAAGTCCTTGTCGCCAATCTGGAAGGACTCGTTGAAGACCACCTGGCCGCCGAGTTTTGCAAACCGCTCCGCCGCCGCCTTCGAGATGCTGTCGCCGTAGTCGTTCTTCACCCACAGGATCGCCGCCTTGGACGCCTTGCCGTCCTCACGCGCCATCACGGCGATGGCGTTCCCCTGGACGCCGCCGATGCTGAACACGCGCCAGATATAGTTTCCGGCCTTCGTGATCTCGGGATTCACCGCATACGAGACAACCATGGGCACCTTGGCCTGCTGCGCAAAGGCCGCCGCAGTGCGGGTGGCGCCGCTGTACGAGCAACTGATCACAGAAGTCACCCGATCCCGGGTCAGCAACTTCTGGACGGCCGTGATGCCCTCTGATGGTACGGCCTGGTCATCCGCAGAGCTGACCGCGATCTTCCGGCCATCGAGCCCGCCCCTGGCATTGGCGTTATCGGCGGCCATCTGCGTGCCATACAGGCAGCCGTTGCCGTCCGCTGCCGCCTCCCCGGTCAGGGGACCGAACACTCCGACTCGAACATCCGGCGCCTGCCCCTGTGCGGCACCGCCGCTGAACAGCAAGAGGGCGACAACAAACATCGAGGCACCGAGCAGTGCGCGCGTCCGGTTGATGTACGTTCGCCGCATGCTAACCCCTCCCTAAGGTATTTCTGGCGACACTTAAGACTTTGCCGCCTAGCGGGGCGCACCTTCTCGATTCTCCCGAGGGCCCATCGAGCCGAGTTCGACCAAGGGGTTCTTCCCACTCAGACCGAAGCGATCGAAGCCACACCATGTCAGAGCGTGCGCGTATCTTCAGCCTCTTCTCCGCCGCCTACTTCCTCTCGTACTTCTTCCGGTCGGCCAACGCCGTCATCGCCCCTGATCTTTCACGGGAACTCGCGCTGAGCGCCGCGGACCTGGGATTGATGACCAGTCTCTTCTACGCGGCGTTCGCACTGGTCCAGTTGCCCCTGGGGATCGGTCTGGACCGCTTTGGGCCGCGATGGATCACGCCCACCCTCATGTTCGTCGGAGCCCTGGGGAGCCTGACCTTCGCCTCTGCCCATTCGTTCGCCGTGCTGGCCTTGGGACGCGCATTGATCGGAGTCGGCATGGCCGGCGTCCTGATGGGCTCGCTCAAGGCCTTCAGTCAGTGGTACCCACCGGACCGCTTCACCACCGCGTCGGGTTTTCTGATCGGGATCGGAACGCTGGGGTCGCTGGTCAGCGCCACACCATTGGGCTGGCTCAGCCAGACCGTCGGGTGGCGGTCAGTTTTTGCGTGGGGAGCGCTCGCCATCGCTGCAAGCGGCGCCGCGATCATGCTCTGGACACGAAACACACCGCCCGGAGTCTCGTGGCCCCACACGGCACGCGCAGAAGGCGGGCTCGGCTCGGTGTTCTCCGATCTCCGCTTCTGGCGCATCGCGTTGTTGGCCTTCTTCATGGCCGGGACGCAACTGGGGACCCAGGGGCTGTGGGCTGGACCGTATCTGTATGACGTGGCGAGGCTCGCGCGGATCGCCGCCGGCAATGTGCTGCTTTTGATGGCGGTCGGGGTCACGGCCGGCTGCACGGTCTCCGGCTGGCTGGCTACCCGCCTGGGCGTGGCCCGTGTGGTCAGCGCCAGCGCGCTCATCTTCCTGCTCTGCCAGGCCGTACTCATTCTCATCCCACCGACGGGGCTGCTGCGGCTCGTATACCTGCTGTTCGGGCTGTCGGGAGCGTTCAATGTCATGCTGCTCGCGCACGTCCGCTTTGTCTTCCCGCCGGCAATGACCGGGCGGGCGGTCACGGCGGTGAACGTGTTTGGCATAGGCGGGACCTTCCTGCTCCAGTGGTGGATGGGCCTCATCATCGGAGCGTTTCCTGCGGATCGTCTCGGGCACTATCCCCCGCAGGCATACAGTGCGGCCTTCGCCTTCACGGCGGCGGGCACCCTGGTGGCGCTCTTGTGGTACCTCCCCCTCGCCCGCGGCGCCTCACAGGCTTATGATGCATATAGGAGGTGAACGACCGTGGCCGTGAGGATCAGCGTGGTTCGCGCACCACGCGGGCGGGAGATGAGCTGCAAGGGCTGGCATCAGGAGGCCGCCCTGCGGATGTTGATGAACAACCTCGACCCCGAGGTGGCCGAACGCCCCGATGATCTCGTCGTGTATGGCGGCCGCGGGAAGGCCGCACGGAACTGGGAGGCATTTCACGCCATCGTGGCGTCGCTGCGGAAGCTCGAGAACGACGAGACCCTCCTCATCCAGTCCGGGAAGCCGGTGGCGATCTTCCAGACTCACGAGATGGCGCCTCGAGTGCTCATCGCGAACGCCATGCTGGTGCCGGCCTGGGCCACCTGGGAGGAGTTCTGGCGGCTGGAAGCCATGGGCCTGACGATGTACGGCCAGATGACCGCCGGCTCGTGGATCTACATCGGCACCCAGGGCATCCTGCAGGGCACCTATGAGACGTTCGCCGAGGCGGCCACGCAGCACTTCGGTGGGGATCTGGCGGGACGCTGGGTGCTGACCGCCGGGTGCGGCGGGATGGGAGGAGCGCAGCCGCTGGCCGTGACGATGAATGGTGGCGTCTGTCTGGTCGCGGATGTGGATCGACATCCCCTTGAGCGCCGGCTGGCGACCCGCCTCCTCGACGAGATTGTGGACAGCGTGGACGAGGCGCTGGCCAGAGTAGACAGCAATGTTGCGGAGCGGCGGCCCCGCTCCATCGGGTTGGTCGGAAACGCCGCCGAGATCTATCCAGAGATTGTCCGCCGCGGGCGAGTCCCCGATCTGGTGACCGACCAGACGTCCGCGCACGACGCCCTCAACGGGTACGTCCCTGCGGGGCTCTCCTTGACAGAGGCCGCCGACCTCCGCCGGCGAGATCCAGAGGCATACATCGCCCGAGCTTTGTCCTCGATGGCCGAGCACGTCCGCGCGATGCTGGCCTTGCAGAAGGCCGGGGCGGTGGTCTTCGACTACGGCAACAACATCCGTCAGCAGGCGAAGAACGCCGGGGTGACCAACGCCTTCGACTTCCCTGGGTTCGTGCCGGCGTTCATCCGCCCGCTCTTTTGCCGGGGAAAGGGACCCTTCCGCTGGGCCGCGCTTTCCGGAGATCCTGCGGACATTGCACGGATTGACCAGGCGGTGCTCGACGCGTTCCCCGATGACCGGCGCCTGAATCGGTGGATCGCGCTGGCCCAAGAGCGGGTGGCCTTCCAGGGACTTCCGGCGCGGGTCTGCTGGCTCGGCTACGGAGAACGGGCGAAGTTCGGCCTGATTGTGAACGACCTGGTCGCCAGGAGCGAGGTGCAGGCTCCGGTCGTCATCGGCCGCGACCATCTCGACAGCGGCTCGGTCGCATCGCCTAATCGCGAGACCGAGGGCATGCGGGACGGCAGCGACGCGATCGCCGACTGGCCCATTTTGAACGCGCTCGTCAACACGGCCGCGGGCGCCAGTTGGGTCTCCGTGCACCACGGCGGCGGGGTCGGGATCGGGTACTCGATCCATGCCGGGATGGTCGTGGTTGCGGACGGCACCGAAGACGGCGCGCGCCGGCTCCGGCGCGTGCTCACCACCGATCCCGGGACGGGCATTGTCCGGCACGCGGACGCCGGGTACGCGCTGGCCAAAGATGTGGCGCGAGCGCAGGGCATCCGCATGCCTATGCTGGACTGACCCAAAATTGCAGAGGTGTTTGCTCGGGGCGCGTGGAAACCCCTGACTTCGCAATCGGGAACGGCTCCACTTCTTCGAGAGTCCAGGGGGTGGCGAGACACATGCGGATGAGATGGGCACTCAGTGCCTTGCTTGTCTATGCCCTCGTGGTATCGCCTGCGTGGGGCGCGGGACCCACCGCCGGGCCCAAGATGGGGGGCGTCCTCAACGCGATGCACCGGGAGGATCCTCCCAGCCTCAGCATCCATGAGGAGGCGACGATCTCGACAAACTGGCCGATGATGCCATGTTACAGCAACCTGGTGATGTTCCATCCCCTTCGGGGACAGGAGAGCGCGGCGACGATCGTCGAGGAACTGGCAGAGAAGTGGGCCTGGCAGGACGGGGGCAAATCGCTGGCCTTCACGCTTCGTAGAGACGTGCGGTGGCACGACGGACGGCCTTTCACCAGCAAGGACGTGAAGTACACCTTTGACATGGTGCGAGGGGTCCCAGAACTGGTCGCGCGCCTCCGGTTGAATCCCCGGAAGGAATGGTACGCCAACCTTCAGGCGATCGATGCGCCCGACGCTTACACCGTCATCTTCCGGCTCAAGCGTCCTCAGCCATCACTGCTCATGCTGCTGGCCTCGGGATACTCGCCGGTGTACCCGGCCCATATCCCGCCCGCCGACCTCCGGACGCGGTGCGTGGGGACGGGCCCGTTCAAGCTCAAGGAGTACCGCCCCGGCGAGGTGATCGAGTTCGTTCGCAACCCGGACTACTTCATCAAGGGCCGGCCGTACCTGGACGGCATCCGGTTCGTGATCATCAAGGAGCGAGGCACGCGGATCGCCGCCCTCCAGACGGGCCAGCTTGATGTGACGATGCCCCAGGAGGGCAGCAAGCTTGCGGCCGAGCAACTCAAGCGCGCCGTGCCGGGCATGGTCGTCTTCGAAGCCAGCCAGAACATCAACGACAACATTCTGGTGAACTTCAAGCGGCCGCCGTTCACCGATGCCCGGGTGCGCCGGGCGGTCAGCCTCGCGATCGATCGCCAGGGCTACGTCCAGGCCGTCCGGCAAGGTGGCGCTGTCGTGGGGGCCTCCATGCAGCCGCGGCCCTGGGGCGTCTGGGGCTTGCCATCCGAGCAGTTGGCTGAACTGCCGGGCTTTGGCGACCTCGCCAAGCAGCGAGTTGAGGCGCGCCAGCTCCTGGCCGACGCAGGCTTCGGACCCGGACGCCCCTTGCGGATTAGCATCAGCACCCGGGCGATCGCGCTGTACATCGATCAGGCCGCGTACATCATCGACCAGCTCAAGCAGGTAGGCATCGAGGCCACGCTGGAGCAGGTGGAGAGCGCCCAATGGTTCGCCAAGCTCACGCGCGGGGATTACTATCTGGGCGCCAACCTGACCGGCATCGGCGCGGACGATCCGGACGCGAACTTCTACGAGAACTACCTCTGCGGCTCATCCCGCAACTACTCGCAGTACTGCAACCCGGACGTTGACCGGATGATCGACGAGCAATCCCAGACCCTGGACCCGGTGAAGCGCCGGCGCCTGGTGTACGAGATCCAGAAACGGCTGGAGATCGACGGCGCCCGCCCGATCCTGGGATGGAGCATTGACTACTACGCGATGTGGCCGTACGTGCGCAACCTCATCCCCCACCAGAGCGTGTACAGTTACGCCCGCTTCCAGGAGGTGTGGCTAGACCGGTAGACCGGGCCGGGTCGCTCATGCGGGCGTTTGTCACACGGCGCTTCGCCCTTGCGGCGCTCACCCTCGCGGGGATGTCCATCGCGATCTTTGTCCTCCTGCGGGTCGCACCGGGAAACATCGTTGACCTGATCTTCCAATCTGCGGGGTACGTCGATCTCGCGGAGAAGCAGCGCCTGACGCACGAACTGCTGCTGGACCGTCCCATCCCGGTCCAGTATCTGCAGTGGATCAGCCAGCTCGCCCACGGAGATCTTGGCACCTCCTACCGCTATGGGCTCCCGGCATGGCAGATCATCCGGCCGCGCATCCCGACCACCGTAGAGCTGGCGGTGCTCGCCCTTCTGGTCTCGATCTGCATCGGCCTGCCGACAGGCGTCGCGAGCGCCACCCACCAGGACGCACCGCTCGACTACGGGTTGCGGCTCTTCAGTCTCGCGGGTCTCTCGATGCCTGCGTTCTGGCTGGGGATGCTAATCATCCTGCTTCTCGTTCGGACGTTCGCCTGGATCCCGTCGATGATCTACATCTCGCCGGGCGTGGACCTGCGGGCGCACGCTTTTCAGTTCCTCTTCCCCGCCCTGGCGGCGGGCTACCGGAGCGCGGCGTTGATCAGCCGGATGACTCGCTCCTCAATGCTGGAGGTGCTCAGGGAGGACTACGTCCGGACAGGATGGGCCAAGGGGTTGAACGGACGGACGGTGATCTACCGGCACGCGCTGCGGAACGCCCTCCTCCCCGTGGTGACCGTGGTCGGCACCGAATTCGCCTTCCTGGTCGGCGGGCTCGTCGTGACCGAGACCGTGTTCAACCTTCCCGGCGTCGCCCGCTTTCTGGTTGAGGCGATCCTGTGGCGGGACTACCCGGTGGTGCAGAACCT
>JBGPLF010000111.1:0-12242 GCA_041486265.1 bacterium | reverse complement strand
CCGAAGATGCCGACTGCTCGTGGCAGGTCGGCGGCCATACCTTCCGGCTTCCCGTTGTCGCCTCCGCGATGGACAGCGTGGTCGACGTTCGCACTGCGGTTGCGATCTCCGCGCTGGGCGCTCTGGCCGTGCTCAACCTGGAAGGCCTGCAGACGCGGTACGCCGATCCGGCTGAGCCGCTGGCGGCGATCGCAGGCGCAGCGCCAGAAGAGGTCATCGGGGTGCTGCAGCGGCTCTACCGCGCGCCTATCCAGGATGGCCTGGTAGGCTCGCGCGTGCGCGCGATCAAAGAGTCGGATGCCGTCTGCTGCGTCTCGATGACGCCGGCCGGCGCCGCGCACCTGGCGCCGCTCGCCGAAGAGGCCGGCGCCGACCTACTGCTGGTCCAGTCCACCGTGGTCACCGAGGAGCATCGCTCGACGCGCGGCCGGACCGTCTCGCTGCGGGCGCTGACATCACGGCTCCACGTCCCGGTGATGGCCGGCAACTGCGTGGGATACGAAGCCGCGACGGGCCTGCTGGAGGCCGGCGTCGCCGCCATCTTTGTCGGCGTGGGACCCGGCGCGGCCTGCACGAGCCGGCGGGTATTGGGGATCGGTGTGCCGCAGGCGACCGCGATCTGCGATGTCGCGGCGGCGCGTGACGACTACCTGCGGCGCAGCGACCGCTACGTGCCGATCGTGGCCGACGGCGGGATCGCGGTCGGCGGTGACGTTGCGCGAGCCATTGCGTGCGGCGCGGATGCCGTGATGCTGGGCTCGGCGCTGGCGCGCGCCGAAGAAGCGCCGGGCCGTGGATTCCACTGGGGCATGGCGACGCCACATGCGGCGCTCCCGCGGGGCACGCGCATTCGCGTTGGCACGACGGGCTCGCTCCGGCAGGTGTTGCTCGGGCCGGCGGCGGTCGACGACGGATCGCACAATCTGGTCGAGGCGCTCCGGACCGCCATGGGTCTGTGCGGCGCCGCCACGATCCGCGACATGCACGCAGCCGAGATCGTCATCGCGCCCACGCTCGCGAGCGAGGGCAAGGCGGTGCAGTTCAGCCAGAAAGTCGGGCAGGGGCGCTAGGTCCGCGGCGATGCCCGGTGGACGGCCGATGAGCGCCGCCTCTCCGGGGAACCCACGATGACCCTCCGGCAGCCGCGACTGCTGCTTCCGGAACCGTCGGTGGCGCCGCCGCGGCCGGTCATCGTCCTGGACTTCGGCGCCCAGTACGCGCAGCTCATCGCCCGGCGCATCCGCGAGAGCCGCGTCTACAGCATCATCCTGCCGTTCGACACGCCGCTCGAGCAGATTCTCTCGCACAATCCTCAGGGACTGGTGCTCTCAGGCGGCCCGGCCAGCGTCTACGACCCGGGCGCACCGCTGGTGGATCCGGCGGTGCTGACCGCGGGGGTCCCCGCGCTGGGCATCTGCTACGGCATGCAGTTGATGGCCCACCTGCTCGGCGGCCGGACGGCCGCGGCGGAGCAGCGCGAGTACGGCCGCACGCGCCTCTTCGTAGACGACGGCGCCGACCTGTTCGCCGGGCTGGAGCCTCGGCTGATCTGTTGGATGAGCCACGGCGACTCGATCACAGCGCTTCCCGAAGGATTCGCCTCGCTCGCCCACACCGACCGCAACCCGATCGCCGGGATGGGCGATCGCGGCCGGCGGCTGTACGGGCTGCAGTTCCATCCCGAGGTCTCCCACACGCCGTGGGGGATCGAGGTGCTGCACAACTTCCTGTACAACGTCTGTGGCTGCGAGCCGGCGTGGACGATGACCTCGTTCATTGACCGCAGCGTCGGGACGATCCGCCAGCAGGTCGGTGGGGGGCGCACCCTGTGTGCCCTCTCAGGCGGCGTGGACTCCGCCACGGCCGCCGCGCTCGTGCACCGCGCCATCGGGGATCAGTTGACGTGCATCTTCGTTGATCATGGACTGCTGAGGAAGGACGAGCCCGAGCAGGTCGTGTCCACGTTTCGTGACACGTTTCAGGTCCCGCTGATTCACGTCGACGCCCGCGCGCGCTTCCTGGCGCGCCTGCGCAACATCACCGATCCCGAGCAGAAGCGCCGCACCATCGGCGAGGAGTTCGTCCGCGTTTTTGAAGAAGAGGCACAGCGGCTCGGAGAGATCGAGTATCTGGTCCAGGGGACGCTGTACCCCGACGTGATCGAGAGCGGCACCCGCACCGCGGCCCGCATCAAGACCCATCACAACGTCGGCGGCCTGCCCGAGCGCATGCGACTGCGGCTCGTCGAGCCGTTCCGCGAGCTCTTTAAGGATGAGGTGCGCGAGGTGGCGCGCCAGTTGGGCCTGCCTGATCGCATGGTCGCACGCCATCCGTTTCCCGGGCCGGGTCTGGCGATCCGCATCCTCGGCGATATCACCGCCGAGCGGCTCGACCTGCTGCGTGCGGCCGACGCCATCATCCTGGACGAGATCCGTGAAGCCGGCCTGGCGCTGAACATCTGGCAGGCGTTTGGGGTGCTGCTGCCGGTGCACACGGTCGGCGTGATGGGCGACGCGCGGACGTATGGCCAGGTGGTCGTCGTCCGCGCGGTGACCAGCCAGGACGGCATGACGGCCGACTGGGCGCGACTGCCGGAAGAGGTGCTGGAGGCGATCGCCAGCCGCGTGACGCGCGAGGTGCCGGGCGTGACGCGCGTGGTGTACGATATTACCAGCAAGCCGCCTGCGACGATTGAATGGGAGTAGGAGGCCGTGGCCTCCGAAGGGTTGCTCGTCATTCACTATTGACTACCACTATTGATTCAGCGAGGATGTGCTTGGGTGATGCCCGTGCAACTCAATATCTACGTCCCCAAGTCCCGATCTAAACTCCTGGCGGCGCTCGATCGGGCCAGCCGCGAAACGGGCCGTCAGAAGAACGAGATCGTCCTCGATGCGCTCGACCGGTTCCTTGAAGAGCAACCGCGCGAGATGGGCCGCTATCATCTCGGTGCCGTCATCCCGTGGAGGCGAGGGGACCTCTACGAAGATCGGCTGGACCGCATTGCGCCGCGCCGTGATTCTACTCGACGCCAACGTTCTCATCGCAAGCCTCGATCTTGAGGCGTCGGGGCATCGCGCCTCGCGCGCGGTCGTCTCCGCCGCCCGTGATCGCAGGCTCCCCGGAGTGCTTGTGCCACAGGTGCTGCTGGAGGCCTTTGTGGTGCTCACAGATGGTCGGCGGGTGGCGCCTCCGCTGGCGCCCGGACTGGCCTGGACAGAGCTCGACGCCCTCGCGCGGACGATCTCGGTGCTCTACCCACAGCCCGAGGCCCTGCAGGAGTTCGCCCGCATTGTCGCGCAGCGCGGCCCGAAGGCGCAGTTGGTCTTCGATGCCTTCCTCGTAGCGCAGATGCGGGCGGCCGGCATCAGCGCCATTTGCACTTACAACGTCGCGGATTTCGGGGGATACGAGGGGATCAGCACAGAGACTCCCGCAGCCACGCTCGTCCGTTTTGGGCTTTCGATGCGATAGGAGTTGCCCGCGGCCGCGGCGAACCAAAGGTTCCATTGTTTCGACATGAGCGGGTGAACCGGGCCCCGGGACAGATCGGGGCCTTCGGCCATCATGGGGGAGGTGGCGTCATGGATTCTCACGAGACGCGCGTCACGAGGCGGAGGTTTCTGACCGGCGCCGCGGGTCTGGGCGCGGCCGCGGTATTGTCACCGCTGGCCCGAACGCTCACCACGATTCCCGCTGCGTCGGCGGCATTCGCGGCGTCCACGCCGACAGGCCGCGTGGTGTTCGGCATGTGGCAGAGCCCAGACTCGCTCGATCCCGGGACCACGGGCCTGATCTCCGCCGGGTACGTCGACATCAACCTGTTCGATCCGCTCGTCTGGCGCCTCCCCGGCATGATGCAGGGGAAAGAATACTTCCCCGGTCTGGCCGAGCGGTGGGAGGTGTCGCCTGACGCCAAACGATACACCTTCTACCTGCGCAAGGACGTGAAGTTCCACGACGGCACGCCGCTCACCGCGCGGGCGATCAAAGCGACCCTCGACCACATCGTCGACCCTGAGACCCGGTCACGATCGGCGAAGCCCGCGCTCGGCCCTTACTCGCGGACCGAAGTGAGGGGCGACTACGTCGCCACGGTCGTGTTCAGCGAGCCCAACGGCGCGTTCATGAACAACGTCTGCACGTCGGGCATGTCCCCCATCTCCCCGAAGACCCTCGCCGAACTCGGGCACCGCGGGGTCAGCCAGCGCCCGGTCGGCACCGGTCCCTTCATGTTTAAGGAGTGGGTGCCGGGCAGCCACGTCACGGTCGTCGCTAATCCCGACTACAACTGGGCTCCACCGGTGGCCCGCCACCAGGGTCCGCCCCACATCGCCGAGCTGACGTTCCGCATCATCCCGGACGCGTCCACGCGGTTCAACGCCCTGCGCACCGGCGAAGCGCAACTCGCCGAGAATCTCAACCCGCCGGACATCACGGTGCTGCAGCGCACGCCTGATTCCATTGTCTACACGGCCCCGGTCACGGGGATGCCGTATGCCATCATGGTGAACGCCAAGCGGCCTCCCACCGATGACCTCAAAGTGCGGCAGGCGCTGCAGTTTGCGACCGACCAGGAGTCGATCATCGACGCCCTCTACAGCGGGATCTACAAGCCGTCCCACAACATCTTCTTGCCGACAACGATGGGATACGATCCCAGCCTGGATAAGATGTATCGCTTCGATCAGACTCGTGCCAGGGCGTTGCTGGAGGAGGCCGGGTGGACGATGGGACCCGGCGGCGTCCGCCAGAAGGGCGGCCAGCCGCTGCGCCTGCGGTTCATCAACATCGCCAATTTCGGGTTCGACCAGATCTCGCAGCTCCTGCAGGCCCAGTGGCAGGAGGTCGGCATCCAGACGGAGATCTCGGCGCAGTCGTTCCCGACCGTCGCCGAGACCTACGGCAAAGGCGACCACAACCTGGCCGACTTCTTCTTCTACGCCGTCGATCCGTTCTTCATGCGGGCCCTGTACGCGTGCGACCAGATCGGCCAGGGCTTCAACTGGATGCACTACTGCAACCCGCAGGTCGACGATCTGGTAGCGAAGGCGAACGCCAGCGCCGACCCTGCCAAGCGAATTCCGACGATCCGCCAGGCCGTCAAGACGGTCACAGAGGCGGCCGTGGTGATTCCCATCTACCAGCAGAAGGCGGTGTTTGCGGCGAGCAACCGGGTCCAGGCGCTCCGGTTTACCGTGAACGGGTTCCCGATCTTCTACGACGCCACCCTCCGGGCGTAGCGGCCGGACAGGGGACGGAACATGGGGGTGTAGGGCGGGGCCGTGGGCCGGTTCATCGGCCGGCGGTTGATCAGCAGCCTGCCGGTGCTCCTCGGCATCACGGCACTGGTCTTTCTCATCCTGCACCTTCTGCCTGGCGATCCGGCCCAGATCATGCTCTTCGGCAGCAACGCCACCCCTGAACAGGTGCGGGCGCTGCATCGAGACCTGGGCCTCGACCGGCCGCTCCTGGTGCAGTACGCAGATTTCCTCTGGCGGATCCTTCACGCCGACCTGGGCATCTCGTTCATTACGCAGCGGCGGGTCGCCGATGAGATTGCCATCCAGTTTCCGGCGACCGCCGCGCTTGCGCTCGTGACGATGGTCGTGGCGGCAGGAATCGGATTGGTCGCGGGCGTGCTCGGCGCGGTGTACCGGCATACGTGGCTGGATGCTCTGAGCACCGGCTTCTCCGTCCTCGGCGTCGCGGTCCCCAACTTCTGGCTATCGGTGCTGCTGATTCTCGTCTTCGCGGTTCACCTCGGATGGCTGCCCGCGCTCGGCGAGGGCGGGCTCCGTGGGCTGATCCTGCCCGCGGCCAGCCTGGGGTGGGGATTCTCGGCGATCATCACGCGGTTGTGCCGCACCAATCTGATCGAGGTCCTGACACAGCCGTATGTCGCCACGGCCCATGCCAAGGGGCTGCCCCCATGGGCGGTTGTGGGCCGCCATGCCCTTAAGAACGCGCTGATCCCCGTGGTGACGCTATTGGGCCTGCAGGTGGGCAACCTGCTCAGCGGCGCCGTGGTCGTGGAAACAATCTTCGGCCGTCAGGGGATCGGCGCCCTGGCTGTGCGCGCGATCCTGGCGAAGGACTTTCCCTTGATCCAGGGCGTGGTGCTCTTCGTGGCGCTGGTGTATGTCCTGGTGAACCTGGTGGTGGACATGGCCTACGCGATGCTCGATCCCCGCGTGCACTACGCGTGAAGCGCGATGAGCACTGAGGCCAAGAGCGTGTCGTGGTACGGTGTCAGCCTCGCGGCCGGCGACCGGCTGGCCGGCCGGGCCGCGCGCCAGTTTGTCCGGAACCGGGCCGCCGTGGCCGGCCTGGTCGTGCTGGCCGTCGTCCTCATCTTGACCACCGTCGGATCGGCCATCGCGCCGTACAATCCCGTGCGGGTGCGCGTGGCGGATCGGCTCCGGCCACCGAGCGATGTGCACTGGCTGGGCACCGATCAGTTCGGTCGCGATATCTTCAGCCGGATCCTGGCGGGGGCGCGGCCGACCTTTCTCGCGGCGTTCATCGCCATCGGCCTGGCCGGCGTCGGAGGGACCGTGCTTGGGGCGCTCGCCGGATATGCGGGCGGACGGGTGGATGACGTCATCATGCGGGGCATGGACATCCTGCTGGCGTTCCCCGGGATCTTGCTCGCCCTCGTGGTGATCACAATCCTGGGGACAGGGCTGGTCAACGTGATGATCGCCGTCGGCATCTCCCTGATCCCGGTGTACACGCGCCTGGTGCGGGGCACGATGCTCTCGGCCCGGCAGCAGGACTACGTGGTGGCGGCGCGGGCGATGGGATGCCGGCCCTCGCGGGTACTCATCCGGCATATGCTTCCCAGCGTCTGGGCGCAGGTGGCCGTGCTCTCCACCACGGCCCTGGGATGGGCGATCATCGCCGGATCGACCCTCAATTTCTTGGGCTTCGGGGTGCGGCCGCCCACCCCGGAGTGGGGCGCCGATCTCAACGCCGGTCGGGAGTATTTGAACGCCGCCTGGTGGTTGAGCACTGCGCCGGGCGTTGCGATCGTGCTGGTCATCCTGGCGGTAAACTTTGTGGGAGACGGCGTGACCGAAGCGCTCGATCCCGCGCTGCGCCGCCGCCGCGCCGCGTGATGATGGGGCGGTAATCTAATGCGACTCCACATCCTTGACCTGGGCCGGTGCGATGTTGACAAAGGGGCTGTTCTCACTCCAGGATCCGGCGACGGTCTGCGCATCATGATCCCCATCGTCGGCTACCTGATCCAGACCGACGACGGTACGAACATCCTGGTAGACACGGGGATGCACCGCAAGCACATCGCCGATCCGCTGGCCACCCACCGGGGCCTGCCATTTGCCGAGGTGCTCAGAATCATCATGCGGCCGGAGGATGACGTGGCGAACCGGTTGGGTGAGCTGAATCTGCGGCCCGAGGACATCCACATCCTCATCAGCACGCACTTTCACTTCGACCACGCCGGGAACCACGCCGACTTCGGGCGATCGCGTATCCTCGTGCAGCGCACGTGCTACGAGCACGCGATCGCGTCCAGCGCGCCGACCAGGAACCTCTTCGACCTGCCGCACCTCCACTACGAGATGGTTGACGGCGACGCCGATGTCGTGCCCGGGGTGCGCCTGCTGGAGACCTCGGGTCACGTCCCCGGACACATGTCGGTGCTGGTGCGGCTGCCGCGCACGGGCCCGGTGATTTTGGCGATCGACGCGATGTACACGCAGGAAACGCTCGACACCGAAAACTTCGCGCACTACGCAGATCCGCCGCGGGCCCTGGCCAGCGCCCGCCGCCTGGCGTCCTTGGCCAGCCAGGAAGGTGCGCTGCTCGTCTACGGGCACGATCCTGCGCAGTGGGAGACGCTCAGGAAGGCGCCAGAGTATTACGAGTAGTCTCCATAGCACGGAATCGCGGTGGGCAGGCGCCCGGCGGGAGCCATGACATCTTGTTTGCGCCCGTCCGCCGCCCCCGATATAGTGGACGACGGACCATGGACCTGCTGGCCGACCTGAATCCCCCGCAGCGCGAAGCCGTCGCCCATCCGGGCGGGCCGCTGCTCATTTTGGCCGGCGCCGGATCGGGCAAGACCCGCGCGCTCACCTACCGCATCGCGTATCTGATCCGCGAGCGGGGGATCGCGCCGCACCGAATCCTGGCGGTCACCTTCACGAACAAGGCCGCCCACGAGATGCGCGCGCGGATCGACGTGCTGCTCGGCGGCGTGGTCGCGCGCCCGATCTGGATCGGCACGTTTCACGCCATCTGCAGCCGGATTCTGAGAATCGACGGTGAGCACATCGGCGTGCCGCCGGCCTTCACCATCTACGATGAGGAAGACCAGCGTCGGGTGATCCGCGACTGCATGGAAGACCTGCGGCTGGACGAGCGCAAGTTCCCGCCGGCGGTCCTCCACGCGATGATCGGCCGGGCCAAGGACGAGGCGCTGGACGCCGCGCGGTACGCGGCGCGGGCGTCGAGCTTCATGGAGGAAGCCGCGGCGCGCGTCTGGCAGGCCTACCAGGCCGAACTGCGCGCGCGCGGGGCGCTGGACTTCGACGATATCCTCTGTGAGACACTGCGGCTGTTCAATGAGCACCCCGACGTGCTGCGCACGTATCAGGACCGGTTTGAGCACGTGCTGGTCGACGAGTACCAGGACACCAACCACGCGCAGTACCTGCTCGTGCGCGCGCTGGCCGCCCTGCATCGGAACATCACGTGCGTTGGCGATGATGACCAGAGCATCTACCGGTGGCGCGGCGCCGACATCCGCAACATCCTCGAGTTTGAGCAGGACTATCCCGACGCGACGGTCGTCACGCTTGCGCAGAACTACCGTTCAACGAAGACGATCCTGGCCGCCGCGCACGGGGTGATCCAACACAACCCGCACCGTCACGAGAAGGAACTCTGGACCTCCAATCAGGACGGCGTGCCGGTGAAGGTCTACGAGGCCCTGGACGGCGGCGACGAGGCGCGGTTCGTCGTGGACGAGATCCGCCCGCTGGTGCGCGACGTTCTGCGCCTGCGCGATATCGCTGTGCTGTACCGTACAAACGCGCAATCCCGCTTGCTCGAAGAAGAGTGCCTGAAAGCCGGGGTGCCGTACCAGATCGTCGGCGGCGTCCGGTTCTACGAGCGCAAAGAGATCAAGGACCTCCTGGCCTACCTGCGCCTGGCGGTCGCGCCCGGCGAGGTGTCCAGTCTCCGCCGCGCCCTGGCGACGCCGAGGCGCGGCATCGGCGAGGTCTCGCTGAACCGCCTGGAGACGTATGCCGCGGCCGCCGGGTGCACCATGCTCGAGGCGATGCGCCGGCCGGAGGCGACGGATAGCCTGCCACGCAGCACCGCCCGCGCGCTGGAAGAGTTTGCCGGGTTGATCGCCTCACTGACGGAGGAGGCTGGTCGCCTGCCAGCGAGCGCTGTCATCGCCCGGGCCATCGCGGCGACCGGCTACCAGGCGATGCTGGAGGCCGAGGCGACGGAAGAGTCCCTGAGCCGGCTGGAAAACCTGCGCGAACTCGTGACGGTCGCCCAGGAGATCGAGGAGACCACCGGCGAGCCCCACCTGGGCGCGTTCCTGCAGCACCTGGCGCTCGTCGCGGACATCGACACCTACCGGGAGGACCTCGACCGCGTGACACTGATGACCCTCCACAGCGCGAAAGGCCTCGAGTTCCCGGTCGTCTTCGTGACGGGCCTGGAGGAAGGGCTCTGCCCGCACGTGCGGGCGATCGATGAGGAGGGCGGCATCGATGAAGAACGCCGGCTCTGCTACGTGGGGTTCACGAGGGCCAAGACGCAGCTTGTCTTGACCCACGCGCGCACCCGGTCGATCTTCGGGAGCCCGAACCTGGCGGTGCCGTCGCGGTTCCTCGACGAGATTCCCCAGGAACTGGTGTCGGCGATCGTGCCGCACAGCCCCTGGGGCGGTCCCCGGGACGCGGACGCCTCCCCCGCATCGTCCTCCAGCCGCAGCGGGTCGCGCCGGCCGATCCACTCCTTCGAGGTGGGTGCCCGGGTCCGCCACCTCAAATTCGGGGAGGGCCAGGTGCTGGAGGTGGAGGGGGAGGGCACCGCCGCGATCGTGACCGTCCGGTTCGCCGGCGCGGTCAAGCGTCTGGCCCTGAGCTACGCGCCGCTGGAACCTGCCGACTGACGTCCGCCTGGTCGGGGGAACCGTGTCGCCCACCACCCCGTACTAACCGGCAGGAGACTGTGCCGGAATGGCGTAATAGAGTGTGGATGCTTACCAGAGTATACTGGGATATAGTAGACGACACCGCTTGATGCCTTCCGGTGCCAGACAAGGGCCGGAGAACAGGAGGCAACCGATGGGTCACGCGGTCCCCCGAATCCTGGTCATGGCGCTCGCGGCGTCCCTTGTCATCATCGCGCCGCCGACATTCGCGCAGCCCGGGAAACCCTCCCTGCCTGATGTCCCGAACCCCTTCGTGTTTGGCGCCGACGTGGGGCGGTTCGGCGGGACGTTCGTGACGACCTCAATCTCCGACCCCCGCACATTTAACGTCCTCGTCGCCCAGGAAACGTCCTCCACCGGACCGATGGGGTACGTGTTTGAGAGCCTGGTCGACACGAACCGGACGACCACCGAGGTCGAGCCCAACCTGGTGGAGTCGTGGACGGTCAGCAAGGACGGCAAGACCTGGCAGTTCAAGCTGCGGAAGGGCGTCCAGTGGTTCGACGGCAAACCGGTCACGGCCGATGACGTCATCTTCACCCTCGACGCCGCCTTCACACAGGGCGTACAGTCCAGCATTCCTGACGTGCTGGAGATCGCCGGCAAGAAGATCGGTTATAAGAAGATCGACGACATGACCGTGGAGTTCAAGACGGACGAGCCGTTCGGCCCGTTCCTCCGGGTCATCGGGATCCAGCCCCTGCCCAAGCACAAACTCGAGGCCGCCCTCAAGCAGGGAGCGGCCGAATTCAACCGGACGTGGGGCATCAATGCCGATCCCAAAGAGATCGTCGGCAACGGTCCGTTCGTGCTCTACAGTTACGTGCCGGGTCAGCGCATGCTCTTCGTGCGGAATTCCAAGTACTGGAAGGTCGACAAGAAGGGGCAGCGCCTGCCCTATCTGGCGCGGCTGGTCATCGAGATCGTGCCGAACCTGGACGCCGCACGGTTGAAGTTCCTGGCGAAAGAGACGGACTCCTACGCTGCGCGGCCGCGGGAGTATGCCGAGCTGCGGACCCAGCAGCAGGCCGGTAACTTCACGATCTTCGACGGTCCGGCGACGTTTGCGACCGAGTTCATCGTCTTTAACCTGAATCCCGCCGGCCTGCGCCCGCCCAAGCTGACCTGGTTCCAGAACGTGAAGTTCCGGCAGGCCGTCAGCTACGCTGTTGACCGCGAGGCCATTGCCCTGCAGGTCTATGCCGGGCGCGCCACCCCGCAGTACGGCCCGGTGAGCCCGGCCAACAAGTTCTTCTACAATCCCAACGTCCACAAGTATCCACGTGACCCGGCCCGGGCCGAGACCCTGCTCCGCGAGGCCGGCTTCACCAAGGGCGCCGACGGCCTGCTGCACGACTCGGCCGGGAATGTCGTCGAGTTCACCATTTCCACCAACGCCGGAAACGGCGATCGCGAGGCCATCGGCAACCTGGTCCGGCAGGATCTGACGAGGCTCGGGATGCGCGTGACGTTCGCGCCCGAGGCCTTCAACACCCTGGTCGGCAAGCTCGTGGGCACGTTCAACTGGGAAGCGATCATCATCGGGTTGACCGGCGGGCTCGAGCCGCACAACGGCCAGAACGTGTGGCGGTCGAACGGCTCGCTGCACATGTGGTGGCCTAAGGAAGAGAAGCCGGCCACCGACTGGGAGACGGAGACCGACCGGATCTTCGACCAGGCGGCCACCACCATCGATCAGAACAAGCGCAAGTCGCTCTACAACCGGTGGCAGGAGATCGTAGCCGAGCAGGCTCCGATCATCTACTTCACCACGACGCTGACGCAGCCGGCGTTCCGGAACACCATGGCCAACTTCAGTCCGGCGCCCCTGGCGTTCTACGACATCGAGACGATCTATTACCGGACGCCGTACCGGTGAGGATGCGGGCGGGAGGGGGTCATCCCCGCCCGCCCCTGTATGATGCTGCAGCACGTTCTGCGACGCCTGTTGCACCTGATCCCAATGCTGCTCGGGATCACGCTGATCTCCTTTCTTATCATTCAGCTCTCCCCCGGCGACTTTCTGGCCGAGATG
>JBGPLF010000110.1:0-12394 GCA_041486265.1 bacterium | reverse complement strand
GGCAGCCTGATCGTGCGGGACGGCCGCGCGGTAGGGTCCACGCTGATCGGACAGCCCTTTGACGACCCGAAGTACTTCTGGGGACGCCCGTCGGCGACAGCGCGGTTTCCATACAATGCGGCCTCATCGAGCGGCTCCAACCTCGGGCCAACCAGCAAGGCGTTACGCGAGGCCGTAAGCAAGCGGATCGCGGCATTGCGGGCAGCGGACCCGAAGGCGACCGGACCCATCCCGGCAGACCTGGTCACCGCATCGGCCAGCGGACTCGACCCGCACATCAGCCCGGCGGCGGCCCTATACCAGGTCCACCGCGTGGCGCGCGCCCGGGGCCTGAGCGAGGAAAACGTCCGCCGCCTCATTCGGCAGTTCACGCAAGGGCGGCAGTTCGGCATCCTGGGTGAGCCGCGCGTCAACGTGTTACAGTTGAATATGGCGTTGGACCAGGCGGGACGCTGACTGGAACTGGCTGGAGCGGCATGCGAAGCCTCCGAGAGAAGTTGCTCCTCTCCTACGCGCTGCTGCTTCTTGGCGTTCTCGGGGGGGCCGGCTGGAGCATCTACTACTTCGGCGTATTGGGACAGTCGGTCCGGCTCATTCTACAGAACAACTACCGGAGCGTGCTGGACGCGCAGCGGATGAAGGAGGCCCTTGAGCGTCAGGACAGCGCCATGCTCTTCTATATTGCCGGCGACGCGTCCAGGGCGGTGCAGCAGTATGAGGCCAATCGACAGCAGTTTGCCATGCACTTTGCCGACGCAACCGGCAACATCACTGAGACTGGCGAATCCGACGTCGTCCGGGACATCGGCCTGCAGTTTGCCGCATATTCCCAGCGCGCCCAGGTCTTCCTGCGCGACCCCGCCCTCACCACCGACGGCCGGCGCCGGCTCTACTTCAGCGAACTCGAACCCGCCTTCCTCGGGATCAAGAGCCGGTGCGACGACCTGCTCCAATTGAACCAGGAGGCGATGGTTCGCGCCCAGCACCGCGCTGAGCAGCAGGCCGCGGGGGCCCGTCGCGCGGCCGTCCTGGTCGCGCTGGGCCTGCTCGTGGTCGGTGCTATCTATGCGGTCAACCTGTCCCGAGCGCTGGTTGCCCCCCTGCAGCATCTTGCAGTCGCGGCGGAACGAATCGGTGAGGGCAACCTCGACACGCGAATCGATGTTCGCACCGGGGATGAAGTCGAGACCCTGGCGACGGCCTTTAACAGCATGGTCGATCGCCTGCGAGCGTATCGGGACCGGGAAGCTGCACGCCTGCAGGTTGCGGAGGAGAAATCCGATGCGGTCCTCAATAGCCTGTACGAACCTGTGATCGTGACCGGAGCCCAGGGCGAGGTGATCGGATTCAATCGGTCGGCCGCCACATTGCTCAACTCTGCGGCCACATGGATGAACCATCCAGTCGAAGTAATCGGGATTCCCGCGGTCGCGACGGCCGTGCGTGAAGCGATCGAAAAACGCTCGCCCATGGTGCCAGAAGCGGAACGGGGGTTGGCGCGGATCCCGGTGGATCGCGCGGAGCGATTCTACCGAGTACGGACGGCCCCTGTGGTCCAGCAGACCGGTACGGTCATTGGGACGGTCACCGTCCTCGAGGACATGACGCGACTGCGGCAGCTGGATCGGATGAAGGACGACTTCATCTCTGTGGCCTCCCACGAACTGCGCACCCCGCTCACGTCCATGCAGTTGGCCGTTCAGCTCCTTGCTGAGGGAGCCGGCGGCGCTCTGTCTGAGACGCAGGATCGCCTGGTCAGAATCGCCGTGGGTGACGCGCAGCGACTGGAACGGCTCACGAAAGACTTGCTCGATCTCACCCGGCTGGACGCCGGTACGGCAATTCCCGCTCCTCACCCGGTTCGGGCGTGCGACATCGTCGAGAACGCGCTCGAACCGCTGCGACCCGTCGCCGAAGAGAAAGCCATCTCGCTCTCTGCGGATGTGGATCCGGGGCTCCCTCCGGTCTTAGGGAATACGGAGCACCTGTCTCGCGTGGTCACGAACCTCGTCGACAATGCGTTGCGGCACACGCCGCCCGGCGGGCGCGTGGAAGTGACGGCGCGGGCCATGGATCACGCCATGGAGTTCACCGTAGCCGACAACGGCGCGGGGATCCCACCGGAATACCTCCCGCATCTCTTCGAACGCTTCGTCCAGATCCCGGGCGCGTCGTCGGGTGGGGCAGGCCTTGGGCTGTCGATCGCCCGCAAGATCGTCGACGCCCACCGGGGCACGATCGGCGTAGAGTCCACCGTCGGGGCGGGCTCCAGATTTCGTTTCACCATTCCGCTGGCCGAAACTCCCTCGTCCAGCGCGGCACCAGCCACTGCAGAAGGAGGAACGCCCTGATGGCCATAGCCAGAATCCTCATCATCGACGACGAGCCGAATATTCGCGAAACGATGAAGCTTGCGCTCGACGCCGCCGGGTACACGACGGGGACCGCCGCCGACGGAACCACAGGCCTGGAGGTATTCGGAAGCGGCGGGCAGTGGGACCTCGTGTTGCTGGACCAGCGGATGCCCGGCATGGACGGGCTCGAAGTGCTTCACCGCATCCGAGAGCGTGACGCAGATGCGGAGGTCATCATGGTCACCGCCTTCGCCACCGTCGAGCTGGCCGTCGAGGCCATGAAGACCGGCGCGCTGGATTTCCTGCGCAAGCCATTTACGCCTGAGGTCCTGCGCCAGACCGTCGCGGCGGGCCTGGAACGGGGGCGGGCACCCGGCGTGCTCGCCGGAAAGCCACAGGCGGCCACAACGCCCTTGCATCCTGGCCCCTTGGTGCGCTTCCGGAGCCTCGACGGGTACGAGTTTTGGCCGGTGCCAGGAACCCCGGGGGGCGGGGATTCCGCACCAGGAGCAGTGGAGCGAACGTTCGTCGTCAAGTCACCAGGAGGACAGCTCGAGCAATGCGCTGTGGCATTCACAGGCCGCGTGCAGGATCTGGTCCGCGCGGAAGCCGGGAAGAACGCCCCGCCGACCGACCGGATCTGGGAAGCTGTGTCGTGGAGTGTCCTGATGAGCTTCATGTGGCAGCGGCCGGGGATGCCTCCCAAGAGGGTTGAGGTCTCCGACCTGACGCTCGAGCAGCGCGAGATCGTCCGCAGCCTCGTCAAGTCACAACCGTTTGCCAAGGGCTAACCCGGGGTGTGCGCTGACGGCCGACGATCTTGAGCGTCCCGATCCGGAGGCGCTGCTGAAGCAGGCACAGGCAGAAGAACGCCGGAAGCGGCGCGGTGAACTCCGCATCTTCCTCGGCCTGGCCGCCGGGGTCGGCAAGACCTACACCACGCTCGAAGCGGCCCGCGAGCAACTCGCCGCGGGGCGGGACGTGGTCGTGGCCTACGTTGAGACCCACGGCCGAGCGGAAACCGCAGCGCTCCTTGCCGGCCTCCCCGTGATTCCCAGGCGACGTCTGGACTACCGAGGGGTCGCCCTGGATGAGATGGATCTGGACGCGGTCCTCAGCCGTCGCCCGGGTCTCGCCATCGTCGACGAGCTGGCCCACACCAACGCGCCAGGCTCGCGACACACCAGACGGTTCCAGGACGTGGAAGAACTCCTCGACGCCGGCATCGATGTGTATACGACGCTGAACATCCAGCATGTCGAGAGCCTGAACGACGTCGTCGCTCAGATCACCGGGATCGTCGTGCGCGAGACCGTTCCCGATCGCGTGCTCGAGGAGGCAGACGAGGTCATTCTCATTGATCTCCCTCCAGACGAGCTCATCCAGCGGCTTCACGAGGGCAAGGTCTACGTCCCCGACCAGGCCACGCATGCGATTGAGAAGTTCTTCAGGCCCGGCAACCTGACCGCGCTCCGTGAACTCTCCCTCCGGTACCTGGCACAGCGTGTCGACCGTCAGATGCGCACGTACATGGGCGCGCACGGCATCCCCGGGCCGTGGCCGGCCGGCGAGCGCGTGTTGGTCTGCCTCGGACCGGGCCCGCTGGCCGAGCACCTCGTGCGCGCGGGCCGCCGGCTCGCGGCGAGTCTGGATGCCGAGTGGATCGCCCTGTTTATCGAAACCCCGGACCACAGCCGGCTGTCGGAGTCCGAGCGGGAACATATCGCGCGCGCCCTACACCTGGCCGAGGAACTGGGCGCCAGGGCGGAGACGCTCACCGGCATCAGCCCGCCTCAGGAAATCGTCCGGTACGCGCGTGCACACAACGTGACGAAGATTCTGGCCGGAGCTTCCCTCCGCCCGCGCTGGGAGCGGCTCTTGCGCGGCTCGCTGGTCGAATGGATCATCCGCCACAGCGAGAACATGGACGTCTACATCATCAGCACGCCGGTCGGGACCCCACGGCCAGTGGCGACCTCGCAGGACCAACATCCGGCCAGTCTCTGGCCCTATCTTGTCAGCACCAGCATCGTGGCACTTGTCACCATTCTTGGATTCCTGATCCACGGTCGGCTGGAGCCAACCAACCTGACGATGTTGTTTCTCCTGGCGGTCGTGATCGTGGCGCTGCAGTGGGGACGGGGTCCGGCGATCTTGGCGGCCGCGCTGAGTGTGGCCGCGTTCGATTTCTTCTTTGTCCCACCGCGTTTCACGATGGCCGTCTCCGACACGCAGTACCTGTTGACGTTCGCCGGGCTGCTGGTCGTTGGGTTGGTCATCAGCGCGCTCGCAAGCCGCGTGCGCGAGCAGGTCCGGGCCGCTCATGAACGAGAAGCCTCGACAGCCGCGCTCTATGCCCTGAGCCGGGACCTCGCGGCAGCCAGCGGGGTCCCCGGGATCCCGGAAGCCGTCGCGCGACACGTGACCAGCGTCTTCGGCCGGCACGTGGCGATCTTCTTGCCCGTGGGCGATACGCTCGACGTGGCCTTCCAGAGCGGCGACTTTCCTCTGGACACCAACGAACGCGCGGTGGCTACCTGGGTCTTTCAGCACGGAGAGCCGGCCGGCCGCGGCACCGAGACGCTGCCGGGCTCCAGCGCCCGCTATCTGCCGCTCAAGACGGCGCAGGGAATCAGGGGGGTGCTGGGGGTCCGTCCGGCGGATCCCGGGGACCCCGCGTTGAGCCCGGAACAGCGGCGGCTGCTGGAGGCGTTCGCGAGCCAGGCCGCCCTCGCGATTGAGCGCGCGCAACTGGCCGCCGAGGCGCGACACGTTCAGGTGCTGCAGGAAACCGAGCGGCTGCAAACGGCGCTGCTGAACTCTATCTCGCATGACCTCCGGACGCCGCTCGCGTCCATCACCGGCGCCCTGAGCAGCCTTGCGCAGGACGGCGGCAGCATGGATGAACCCTCCCGTCGAGAACTGCTCGACACCGCGAAGGACGGTGCGGTGAGGCTCAACCGCCTCGTAGGCGATCTATTGGACATGACGCGCCTCGAAGGCGGCGCGCTGCGACTCCGGAAGGAACCCTCCGACGTTCAAGACCTGATCGGCACGGCCCTCACGCAGCTTGGCGAGACCATCAGCGGCCGCCCCATCGAAATCGACATACCTCCCGGACTGCCGTTCGTGCCGCTTGACTTCGTCCTGATCAGCCGGGTCCTCGTCAACCTGCTGGACAACGCCGTGAAGTACTCGCCGCCGGACAGCCCCATCACCATCCGCGCCCGGGCCGTCGGGCCGAATCTGGAGATCGAAGTGGCGGATCGGGGTCCGGGGATTCCTGAATCGGACATCCCCAGGCTGTTTGACATGTTCTCTCGCGGCCGACGATCCGCCCACGGAGGGGTCGGGCTCGGACTGGCCATCTGCAGAGGATTTGTCGAGGCCCACGCCGGAGAGATCAGAGCGGAGAACCGGCCCGAAGGCGGGCTCGGCATCGCGTTCACGATCCCTCTCAATGGAGAAGGCCCTCGGCAATCAGGTGGCGCGGATGAGCGAGCAGGGTCTTCGCATCCTGGTAATCGATGACGAGCAGGCGATCCGCCGGTTCTTGCGCGTCGCCCTGTCCGCGCAGGGCCACAAGGTCGTCGAAGCGGAGACTGGCGCAGACGGCCTGACGGCAGCCGGAACCTCCCGGCCGGACGTTATTATCCTCGACCTGAGCCTCCCCGATGTCGACGGCATCGAGGTGCTCCGGCGTCTGAGAGAATGGACCGCGACGCCGGTGATCGTGCTATCCGTGCGCGGCCAGGAAGAGGACAAGGTCGCTGCGCTGGATGCGGGCGCGGACGATTATGTGACGAAGCCCTTTACGATCGGCGAGTTGCTGGCGCGCATTCGGGTCGCTCTGCGGCACGCTACCCGGCAGACCGACGAACCGGTCTTCAGCACAGGCGACCTCGCGGTGGACCTCGCCCGACGGCTGGTCACAGTGGCAGGTGAAGAAGTTCCCCTGACTCCCACCGAGTACGATCTTCTCAAGGCCCTGGTCACGTATGCGGGCAAGGTCCTGACGCACCACCAACTGCTCACCCAGGTGTGGGGAGCAGCCTATCAGCGCGAGCGTCACCTGCTGCAGGTCAACATCAGCAACCTGCGCAGGAAGCTCGAACGAGATCCGGCGCGCCCGCAGTACATCCTCACTGAGGCAGGTGTCGGATACCGGCTGCGGGTCGGCACCTGACGCGCGGCACTCCTCGCATATCTGTTCGGGATTCCCGGGAGACGTTCTCCTCGATACAATGAAGGTTACGGCAAGACGGGGGAGAGCGTTGTTCCAGGGGTTGCTGGCGCTTCTGCGCGAGGCGCCGGGGTTCAACGAAGTTCTGCGGGCCATCAGGGGCGGGCCCAAGCCCCCGTCTGTCCTGGGACCCGGCGAAACCGCCACCGCGTACGTGCTGGCGGCCATCGCGACCGATCCCCATATCGGGACGCGCCCGCTGCTGGTGGTCACACCCGGCCGCGACTCGGCCGAGCGCCTGGCCGACGATCTCCGATCACTCCTCAGCGGCACTGAGATATTGCTGCGGCTGTACCCTGAGGCACCCACCCCGGACGCTTCGGACGCCGCGCAGCACCAGGCCGCCGCCTCGATCACCCGGGAGCGGCTCGCTATCCTCGACGCCCTCGCGGACGCGCACCCGGTGATCGCGATTGCCTCGGTGGCAGCATGCATCGAGCCGCTGGCAAGGCCGGCGGATGTGGAGGCGGCAACGCGCCGCGTGCGCCCCGGCGACACCGTCCCTCGAGACCGCCTCGTCGCCGATCTGCTGCGCGGCGGTTACGAGCGCGCGGCCCTGGTCGCGAATCCAGGTGAGTTCGCCGTGCGCGGTGGAATTGTGGACCTGTTCCCGCCCGACGCCGCCGCTCCGGTCCGCCTCGAGTTGTGGGGCGACGAGCTGGACTCGATCCGGCGCCTCGATCCCCTCTCGCAGCGAGCCCTAGAGCCGCTTCTCGAAGTCGTCATCCGGCCGGCGCGCCTACAGCCGGCAAACGGCGAAGGCGGGTCGCTGGCCGCATATCTGGCTCCAGGCGGGCTCGTCGTCCTCGTGGAAGCCGCAGAGGCCGGGATCACGGCGCGCGGGCTCGCCGAGCGTGCGGCGCGCACCGACGGTGCCACGCTGCTGTCGTGGCCGCAGATCATGGAGGCCGCCTCAGATCGGCATCGGCTGGCGATCTCGACGGCCCGTCCGCCCGAAGGCGACTGGCACGAAGTGCGCCTGCCCTCGTCGGCGCTCGAGGCCCACGGCGGCCAGACACACCTGCTGGCCCAGATGCTGACATCGCTTTCATCCGAGGGCCTGCGCGTCGTGATCGCCTCGGCGCAGGCCGGCAAACTGGCCGGCATCCTCCGGGAGGCGGGTGTCGAGGTCGCGCTCGTCGACCGGCTCGACGGCCCGCCGGCGGCGGGCCGCATCGTCGCAATCTCGAGACCCCTGGCGCGCGGATTCCGCCTCGACGCCGTGGGGCTGGCCGTGGTCACCGACGCCGAGATCGTGGGATGGCGCCGGCGCCGGCCGAGGATGCGCTTCCTGCGCGAGGGCGAGCGGCTCACATCGTGGGCCGACCTGACGCCCGGCGACCTGGTCGTGCATCTCAACCACGGCATCGGCCGGTACCGCGGATTGGTCCGCCTGCACATGGAAGGCACCGAGCGCGAATACCTGCTGCTGGAGTACGCGCAGGAGGACCGGCTCTACGTCCCCACCGACCAGATCGGACTCGTCCAGCGCTACATCGGCGCCGAAGGTGAGGAGCCAAAGATCCACCGGCTCGGCGGCGCCGAGTGGGACCGCGAGAAACGACGCGTCAAGGAAGCCACGCGCGAGATGGCCGCCTCGCTGCTCGCGCTCTACGCGGCGCGCGCGTCGGTCCCCGGGTACGCCTTCGCGCCCGACACGCCGTGGCAGCGTGAGATGGAGGCGCTCTTCCCCTACCAGGAGACGCCCCACCAGCGTCAGGCGATCGACGAAGTCAAACGGGACATGGAGGCGCCCAAACCGATGGACCGCCTGGTCGCCGGCGACGTCGGATACGGTAAGACCGAGGTGGCGCTGCGCGCGGCGTTCAAGGCGGTCATGGACGGCAAGCAGGTGGCGGTGGTCGTCCCGACGACCGTACTTGCGCAGCAGCACTTTAGTGTGTTCAGCGAGCGGTTCACGAAGTTTCCCGTCGCCGTCGAGCTGGTCAGCCGTTTCCGCACGCCGGGCGAGATCAAAGACGTGCTGGCGCGCGCCGCGGCCGGCGGCGTGGACGTCCTGATCGGCACGCACCGGCTGCTCGGCCGCGACGTCAAGTTCCGTGACCTGGGACTGGTCATCATTGACGAGGAACAGCGCTTTGGCGTGGGACACAAGGAATACCTCAAGAACCTGCGCAAGACCGTCGACGTCCTGACGCTCACCGCCACGCCGATCCCGCGCACGCTCCACATGTCGCTGGCGGGACTCCGCGACATGACGGTCATGGAGACGCCGCCGGAGGCGCGGTTGCCGATCCACACCGAAATCCGGCCTCAAGACGACGAGTTGATCCGATCGGTGATCCTGCGGGAGCACGCCCGCGGCGGGCAGGTCTATATCGTGCACAACCGCGTCGAGTCGATCGAGCGCGCGGCGCGGCGCATCCGCCGGCTGGTGCCTGAGGTGCGGATCGGCGTCGCGCATGGCCAGATGCCGGAGGAGCGCCTGGAGTCGGTGATGATGGATTTCCTGGGCGGCCGCTTCGACGTGCTGGTCTGCACGACGATCGTGGAGATCGGCCTGGACATTCCTCAGGTCAACACGATCCTCATCGAGGACGCCCACCTGATGGGCCTGGCGCAGCTGTATCAATTGCGCGGTCGCGTCGGGCGCGCGGACCGGCAGGCGTACTGCCATCTCCTCTATCCCCCGTCGGTGCCGCTGACACCCGAGGCCGAGCAGCGGCTGCGTGCGATGGCCGAGTTCGTCGAGTTGGGATCCGGGCTCGGCCTGGCGATGCGAGACCTCGAGATTCGCGGGGCGGGCAACATCCTGGGCCCCGAGCAGCACGGCCACGTCGCGGCCGTCGGGTTCGATCTCTACTGCCGGCTACTGGATGAGGCGATCCGCGAGTCGCGTGGCGAGATCGTGGAGGAGCAGCGCGATCCCTCCCTGGAACTGGGCGTCGACGCGTATCTCTCCTCGACCTATGTTCCTGACGAGGCGGACCGCATGACCTGTTACCGCCGGCTGGCCGTGGCGCGCACGGGGGACGATGTGGAGGTCATTGCGGACGAACTCGCCGAGCGCCTCGGCCCGCCCCCGCCGGAGGCTCAGGCGCTGCTGGAGGTTGTGCGTCTTCGTGTCGCGGCGCGCGCCGCCGGCGTCACGTCCATCACACGCCAGACCGGCCAGTTCATCGTGCGGCTCGGCGAGGGCGGCCACCTCGACGACGCGATGCAGCGGCGGCTGCGCCTGGCGCTCGGCGGCCGCACGCAGGTGACCGCGGCCGGGCTGACCGTGCGGGCCGCGGGTCGGGACTTCGCCGATCAGGCCGCTTCGCTGCGCGACATGCTGGCGCAGATCGGCCGGCTGTCGGCGCACGAGGCGCCGGTCCCGGCGGGCTAGCCTCGCCCACGGCGCTGCGGTATGCTGGACGCGTTGCGTTCAAGGAGGGAACAGGTTGATGAACATGCGTAAGATTCTTTTGGCCGCAGGCATCGTGGTGGTTCTCGCGGCGGGCGGCTGGGGCGCGTGGACGCTCGCGAAGAAGGCCCGGACCGGCGCGGCGGTCGCCGCTCGGGTGAACGGCGACGCCGTCTACTGGTCGCAGGTCGATGCGGAGGTCACCCGGGCCGCGTCGCAGTTCGGGATGGATCCCAAGAGCCCGGAGTTCGACAAGCAGCGCAACGACATCCAGAAGTCCGTGATCGACCAGCTCGTCGCGATGCGGATCGTCATGCAGGAAGCGCGCAAGCGAAACCTGCTGGCAACCGACAAAGAGGTGGACGACCAGCTGGCGAGCATCAAGCAGCGCTTCCCCAAGGAGAACGATTTCACCGCCGCGCTGGCGCGCACAGGATTCACGTTGATGACGCTGCGCGACGCCATCCGGGCGAACCTGACGCAGAAGCGCCTGGCGGAAGTCGTGGCGCAGGGCCAGGTCTCGGACGATGAGATCCGCGCCCAGTTCGACAAGAACCGCGCGCAATACGACAAACCCGCGCAGATCAAGGTCAGCCACATTCTGTTCCGCGTCGCCGACAAGAGCCAGGAAGCCGTCGCGCAGGCGAAGGTCAAGATTGTGCAGTCCAAACTCGCCGATGGCGCCAAGTTTGAGGACCTGGCCAAGCAGTATTCGGACGATCCGGGCAGCGCGCAGCGCGGGGGCGACCTGGGGTATGTGGGTAGAGGCTCGCTGGTCAAGGAATTTGAGGATGTCGCCTGGTCCCTGAAACCCGGCGTGGTCAGTGCCCCGGTGCGGACCCAGTACGGCCTGCACATCATCAAGGTGTACGACGTGAAGGACGCGCAGAAGCCGGATTTTGACAAGGTCAAGGCGGAGATCAAGGACCAGTTGCTGCAGTCGAAGCGGGAGAAAGCGTTCGAGACCTGGCTGGAGCAGCAGCGGAAGGGCGCGAAAATCGAGCGCTTCGAGCGGCAGCAGTAGCAGCGTTCGTGAGGCACGGCCATGCGATTCGACTTTGACGATTTGGTCGCGGTGATGGCGCACCTGCGCGGCCCCGACGGCTGCCCCTGGGACCGTGAGCAGACGCACGACTCCCTGGCGCCGTTCCTGCTCGAGGAGACACACGAAGTGCTCGAGGCGATCTCGCACGGCGATCAGGACGCCCTGCGGACCGAACTCGGCGACCTGCTGCTCCAAGTCGTCTTCCACGCCCAGATGGCCCATGAGGCCGGAGACTTCGACACGGCCGCGGTCGTCGACGGGCTGACGCACAAGCTACTCGACCGCCATCCGCACGTCTTCGGCGATCTCCGCCTGGGCACGGCGCGTGAGGTCCTCGAGCGATGGCACGAGATCAAACACCGCGAGACGCCTGATCGGGGTGTGTTCGACGGAATCCCGGCGTCGCTGCCGGCGCTGGCCCGCGCGCAGAAACTGCTGGGACGGGCAGCGAGCGGGATCGAAGGCGCGGCCGGGCCAGAGCCAGCCCAGGCCGCCGAGGCCGTGCGCAGGGTATTAGGCAGAATCAGCAGTGAACGCGCACCTGCGAGTCATGCGGAGGCTGGCAGGGTTCTCGGCGACCTGTTGCTCGCGGTGGTCACGCTCGCAGCCGCGGTCGGGGTGGACGCCGAGACCGCGCTGCGGGACGCGTGCCAGCAGTTCGTCACTCAGGAAGCGCCCGAAGACTAGGCACGCAGGCACGTGATGCGGTAATGCACAACGCCCGCACCTCTTCATTGCGACGTCTCTTCATCGGCCCACCGCTTCCCACCATCGAGGCTCCGAGACAAACGATCGGGAAACTCGTAGGGCTGGCGGTCTTCGCGTCGGACGTGCTCTCGTCCGTCGCATACGCGACCGAAGAGATCCTCATCGTGCTCGCGGTCGCCGGCGCGGCCTACTTCGGACTGTCGATCCCCATCTCGATCGCCATCTCCGCGCTGCTGATTGTGCTCACGATCTCGTACCGGCAGACGATCTTCGCGTATCCGAGCGGCGGCGGCGCGTACATCGTCGCGCGCGACAACCTCGGCGAAGGCGCGGCGCAGACCGCGGGCGCCGCGCTGCTCACCGACTACATCCTGACCGTATCGGTGAGCATCTCCTCGGGTGTCGCGCAGCTCGTGTCGGCGTTTCCCGCCCTCGCCGCGTGGCGGGTTGAAGTCTCGGTGGCGCTCATCCTGCTCATGATGCTGATCAATCTCAGGGGCGTCCGTGAGTCGGGTGCAGTGTTTGCCGTCCCGACCTATGTCTTCGTCTTGATGATGCTGGGAATGCTGGCGGTCGGTTTCTATCAATTGATGACAGGACGGCTGGCCTCGGTCACCGGCGTGCACCTGGCGCAGACGACCTTCCAACCCTTGACCCTCTTCCTGTTGCTGCGCGCG
>JBGPLF010000109.1:0-12394 GCA_041486265.1 bacterium | reverse complement strand
GCAGGCGGCCCGCGACTTCGTCAAATCGCTGCCAGGTGGGTTCCGCGTCGGGCTGGTCAGCTTTAGCAGCTACGCCACAACCATCACGCCTCCCACCGCCGACCACGCCAGAGTGCTCGATGCGATTGACATGCTGACCACCGAGTTTGCGACGGCGATCGGCGACGGTCTGCTCGAAGCCATCTGGAACCTGCCCGGGCGGGTCCGGCCGCTCTCCCCAGGCGTACCGCCGCCAGCGCCGACGGGACCGCTGCCTCCAGGCGTCGTGGTCTTGATGTCGGATGGCCAGAGCAACCGCGGAACGCTGCCGCTGGAGGCGGCCCGCATCGCGAAGGATTTGCAGGTCAAGGTGTACACCATCGGGGTGGGCACGCCCGAAGGGACATTCCTGACGGTCGGCGGGCGAAGCATCTGGGTCCGCCTCGATGAAGAGACGTTGCGCGGGATCGCGGAAACGACCGGCGCCGCCTACTACCGCACGACCAACGCCGGCGAGCTGCGGCGCGTCTACCGGCAATTGAGTCGCGAGATCGGTTGGGAACGGCGCCCAACCGAAGTCACCGCGATAACCGCAGGCGCGGCGCTCGTCTTCATCGTCGCCGCATTCGCGTCGTCGGTGCTCATCGTCAACCGCGTGTTGTGATGACGACGCCCGCCCGGCCAGCCACCCCCTGAGTCGCACGGCGTGACGACCCCAGCCCTTCCGTCCGCGATCCGCCGCAACACCTGGCTGCTCTTCCTCGCGCAGGCGTTCCTGACCAGTGGTCTCTCAACTTCGGCCCAACTCGGCAGCCTGATCGTGTACAAGCTCAGCGGGACCGCCGCGTGGGCCGGTGTGCCGTCGGCGATCTCGTCCCTCGCCGTCATGGGGATCGGCTATCCGGCCGGCCAATTCATGGACCGGCGTGGCCGGCGGCCCGGGTTGATCCTGGGCTTCCTCGCCGGAGCGCTGGGCGCCGTGCTCGTCGGCGCCGGCGTTTCCGCGCATTGGTTCGCGGCCTACCTGTTTGGTGCCGTCGTGTTCAGCCTCGGCATCGGCGTGGGGCAACTCACGCGCGCGGCGGTCGCGGACATGTACCCGACGGCGCGCCGCGCCGGGGCCGTGGGGTTGGTCGTCACCGGCGGTCTGGTCGGCGGCGTCGGCGGTCCTGCGTTGGTCGCGCTCGGTGATCACGTCGCGCGTGCGATCGGCGGCAACCCGCTGGCCATCCCGTGGACCTTCGTCGTGGCGATGCTCGGACTCGGCGCCCTGGCGCTGTCCCGCCTGCGGCCCGACCCTCGCGAGGTCAGCCAGCGGTTGGCAGAATACTTCCCCGAGACGCTGCGCGCATTAGATGCGCCTACGCTGCAGCAGTGGGGCGAGCCGTCTGTCCAGCCGCCCGCGCGGCAGGCATCGGTGGCGGCGATCCTCGCGATGCGGCCGGCGCAGGCGGCCATGATCGCGCTCGCGTGCGCGCAGGCGGCGATGGTCATCCTGATGGCCACGTTTTCGCTCATGCTCTCGATGAATGGACACTCGATGGGTACGATCTCTCTGGTCCTGATCGCGCATGTCATGGGGATGTTTGCGCTCTCCGTTCCCGTGGGCAGGCTGGCCGACCGGATCGGGCGGCGGCCGGTGTTGATCGGCGGCGCGCTGCTCAGTGCGTCGAGCGGCCTCATGTTCACCCTCGGCGTGCACTCGGCGTGGATCGCCGCGGCGGCGTTCTATCTCGTCGGGCTGGGATGGTGCCTGGCGTACGTCGCGGGGGCGGCCCTCCTGGGCGATCTCTCCGGCCCGGCGACCCGCGCCCGCGTATTGGGACTCAACGATGTGTTCACCAATCTTGCGGCGATGCTCGCGGCCGTCGCGTCGGGTGTGCTGCTGGCGCGGGGCGGGGAGTTGACCGTCGGCGTGTTGGCGGCGGTCCTCGGCTCGGTGCCGCTGCTGGCGATCCTGCGTGCGGGGCGCACGATGGCGCCGGTCGGGACTCCCGTGCCGTCGCCGGTTCCGGTCGAGGGCGGCAAGTAGCGCCGGACGTCCGTTTCCACGCCGGCGACTTCGTGACGATCTACTCCACTGCGAGATCCCTGGCGGGCCCGGAGGGAATCGAACCCCCGACCTAGCGGTTAGAAGCCGCTGGCTCTATCCACTGAGCTACGGGCCCGAATATCCGCCTTGCTCCTTCAAAGTGCTTAGCCGACCGTGTCCTTGCCATCTGTCCGTTCTTTGCCGGCGTCAGCCTCAAGACGAAAGAAGCCTGTATGCCATCTGGTATCTCGTCCCGCCTCACGTAGTATACCGCATCAGCCTCGGGCGAGAAGAGGGCAAAAGCGTCGATTTCGTCGAGCCGGATGTGTCGCGTGTGGACTCCGCGGCGATCTGCATGCGTCCTCCTCAATACCAACTCCACAGCACCCCTCTTGTTAGTGGCCGCATACCTTACCTGGACACGTCGCAGATCCTTCAACGAGGGTGAAACCGCAACCAGGTCGAACGGGAGATGTTCCGAGATCGGCAAGCAGACTTGGATACCTTCTCTCATCAAATCCGCAATGACCTGGGCAACGGCGAGATCTCCCTTGTCTTTGGTGTGATGTCGCATACACCGTCCTCTCTTGGAAGTATCGGCCGTGGATACGTCTCTTTGGGGGGAAGTGCTGCTGCTCCATCGCCAGGAACTTAGTGCAAATTTGGACCTGCAACCCGGCCCGCCCGAACGGAGGATCTAAGCAGCGGGTCGGGGGTTCGAATCCCTCCAGGCGCGCCAGATTTGTCCCTCTGCTCTCGATCATTCCAGCCCCTCAAACGGGCGTGCATCCGCGTTCCATCGTCACCCGCCGTCACGGCAGCTCTTCCCAGGCCGATACCCATGCCACGACCGGACTGTCGACCGGGACGCGAAGGCCCGGCGTCCCAAGCACCGCCGGATCATACCGGATCACCACGACTCCCGAGGAGTTCCGGAAGCTCAGTGCCCCGTCGTTGCCAAGGACGCTGCCCACAATGTCCACGTTCGCGCCTTCGTCAATGTAAATGACCCGGCTCGCATAGACCAGCCCGTGGACGCGAAGCCGAGCCCCGCGCCCGACGATCAGCGGGCCGTAGTCCAGCGTAATGATCCCCGGGAGTGCCCGAGTGGTGGGGGAGTGGGTGATCTCAAGCGATGCCCGAGGGCTCACGAGCACGGTACCTTCTGCCACGAGGGCACCACCGGTGATTTGCATCTGTTGCCCCTCAAGCAGCATCGTGCGGCCCCGCACGTAGACGATGCCCGCGAACCGGGACGGCATCACCCCCGTGCCAAGGTACCTCTGGACCTGCTCGAACTCCCGTTGTGAGTAGAGGCTGTCCTGTTTCTGCGCGAGGTCGTCGTCGCCCAGGTACTTGCCGGCCGCGCTGTTAAGATGAGCGTTGGCGACGTTCGCAGCGGCCAGCGTTTCGTAGAAGGATCGATCCACGTCGGGAAACTGCGAGAGTGCCTCGGACCGCAGGATGTCCCCACGGATCTGCACCCCCATTGCCCGCAACTGCTGAACATCCACACGCCGTTGATCCGGGCCGAGCATCACCTCCGCACCGCGCGGCATGGCTAACCGGACCGGCATCGGCCGCACGGGAGGTGTTGCCTGGGAGGCGGAGGCTGGCGCGTCCAAAGGTCCCGCGCCGATCACGAGGTCAGCCGACGGGCTATTAACGGACACATCGTCAGTCGCGAGCCAGATCCCGCGTCCCGCGGCAAGATGGATCCAGGGCCAATCGCGAGCCGCCGCGTCATAGGGAAGGGAAAAGGTGACTGCGGGCGGCTTTTCCAGGCGGATGAAGCTGGCGCCGTTGAGCGACGCGAGCAAGGCAGGGGAGGTGAGATGCACATGCGCCCGCAACCGGCGCATCACACCGGCCACTTCGCCGACGCTGGTGATGACGATTGCCCCCCCGGCATCGTCGATGATCGACACTGTGAATCGCCCCCCCAGGGGCCCCACCCGCGTCGACTCGCTGTAGGCGGTGGGCCGCCAGGAGCGGCCGGGCGTGGCGCCGTCTGGGGACGCCGTTTCGAGGGCGGACAGGGCACGGTGGATTCCGGCTTCAGCGACGGCCATCGCTGCCGTAGACCGGTACCGCATCCCGGAGCGCGTCTGCTGCTGTTGCATGAACCAGATGAAGGAGGCAGACGAGACGGTGATCACAATAAGGATCACCAGCACGCTGATCAGGACAAAACCCTTCTGCGCAAGGGAGCGATAGATCGTCAGCACGCTCGCCCCAACTCTCGGCTGCCGGCCCGGTTCATACCTGGCATTATACAGTCGTTCGAGGAAGGCAGAGAAGGAATCGCTGAATCGTTCGAGAATCTCCAGATGCTAGCGTTCCTTCCACAGACTTTTCAGGATCACCGGTCGGTTTGGTCACGCAGACTACAAGGGGGGGTGTGTATGCGGAAAGTTGCAAGCACCGTACTAGCCGCGGTCGCGGCGGTGACGATGCTGTTGATCAGCCCGTTCGTGACGACCAGCCGCGCCGACACATCGCAAGCATATATCGTCCTCTACAAGAATGCCAATCAGGTTCCTAACGACGCGGCGACAACGATTGCGCAGGCCGGCGGCGCGCTCGTCTACCGGTATGATGCCATCGGCGTCGCCATCGCCCGCTCGAGCGACGCCAGCTTCGGTCAGAAGCTCCTGGCCGACAACCGCGTCGAGGGAGCCGCCGCGTCGGGCAGTCTCTCCGTCAGGCTCGATGCTGATCCGGCCACAGATACCTCCGCGCCAGCGACAGGCATTCCCGCCCCGGGAAGCGACAACCTCTCGGGCCTGCAGTGGGACATGGACCAGATTCACGCGCCTGAGGCGCGCGCGATCAACGGAGGCAGCCCCACGGTGATCGTCGGTGACATCGACACCGGACTCGACTACACGCACCCCGATCTCGCGCCCAACGTCGATGACGCCAACAGCGTGAACTGCGTGAGCGGCGCCCCTGTGCCCGGCATGGTTGCCGCCGCAGACGACAATGGTCACGGCACGCACACGGCCGGGACCATCGCCGCGGCAAGGAACGGCATCGGCATTGTCGGCGTTGCGCCGAATGTGAAGATCGCTGGGATCAAGGCCGGCAATGCTGCCGGATTCTTCTTCCCTGAGGCGGTCGTCTGTGCGTTCATGTGGGCCGGCTCACATCACCTGCAGGTGACCAACAACAGCTACTTCGCCGACCCATGGCTGTTCAACTGCCGGAACGATCCCGTCCAGCGGGCCATCTGGAAGGCTGAGCGCCGCGCCATCAAATACGCCATGCAGCAGGGCGTCACGGTCGTCGCGGCTGCGGGCAATCAGGCGGACGATCTCGCCCACCCCACGCAGGACGCCACCAGCCCCGACGATACGAATCCGGTCTTGCGCCAGATCCACAACGACTGTGCCGTCGTGCCGGTCGAGGTGCCGGGCGTGATCGGCGTCAGCGCTGATGGAAACCTCAAGCTCAAGTCGTTCTACTCGAGCTATGGCATGGGTCAGGTCCAGGTGATCGCGCCGGGCGGGGACTCGATCCTGCAGCGCACGGCAGCGGCGCCGAACGGCCGGGTGCTCTCGACCTTCCCGGCGGCCCTGATCGGTTCCTGCGTCCGCAGGGTTTTCGACGGGGCCGCAACCTACTGCTACTTCCAGGGGACGTCGATGGCCTCGCCGCACGTCGCGGGTGTCGCAGCCCTGGTGATCAGCCAGTTCGGGCACATGCCGCCGGGGCGGGTCCAGGCCATGATCACGCAGACTGCCGATCCGATGGCCTGCCCGCCGGACCTGTCGATCTACGCGTTCTTCCCGGCGGTCGACAACGGGGCGCCCCAGGCTTGCCAGGGCAACATCGGCTACAACTCGTTCAACGGCCACGGGCAGGTGAACGCGCTGAATGCAGTCACGCATGTACCATAGCTCCTGAACGAGTTCGAGAAGGTCAGCACCGAGAGGAAGATGGCGGAGGATCCGGTCGCACCCGCGCCTGACCCGATCCTCCGCGCTTGCGTTTGGCGCCGTCAGAGTTTCGAGGGGGGGCGAATCCCTTCGGCGCGCCAGTCGACGAATCGCTCAGGACGCGACGGCAGGCGGATGCCGGCGGTGCCAGTCCGTCTCCCGTTGGAAGATCATCCCAATCCCTAGAATTGTCGCCTCCCCAAACAGGTCGCCGGCGATCGCGAGGCTCAGTGGCAGCCCCTGCCGGCCGAAACCAATGGGGAGGCTTAGGGCGGGCACGCCGCAGAGCGCGCCGAGCACGCTGTAGTTGCCGCGTTTTCTGGGCGCGGTCTTGATATTCGTGTCCAGCGTCAACGCCTCGTTCATCAACGACGGCGAGACGAGCGCATCAAATCTCTCGAACAGGCGCACCACCTCGTGCTTGATCTGCAGGCGATCCTGTTGCGCCCGGACATAGTCGGAGGCCGGCAGCTTCAGAGATTCTCGCAGCCCGGCTTTCTGTCCCGCATCGACCAGCTCGTCGAGTTTCTCGCTCCTGATCAGCTCCGCGTGTGCGGCGGCCATCTCGCCAGTGAGGATCGTCCGCGCGGTGGCCTCAACTGGAAGCTCGGGTAGCTGCACGCGCGACACCTGCATCCCGGTCCGTCTCAGGACACGCACGGCCTCTTCGAACGCTTGTTCAAGATCCGGCGCGCCAGAAAAATCCACCGGCAGGACGCCCAGGCGGACCCGCTTGCGGGACGGGCGTGGATTGAACTTGAAGCCTTGCTGCGTCGCGGTCAAATCGTTTGGATCAGGGCCGGCGATCGCCTGCAGCACCCACCCACAATCTTCTGCGCTATGCGCCATCGGGCCGACCTTGTCCATGCTCCATGCCAGCTCCATCGCGCCGTAGCGGCTGACCAGGCCCCACGTCGGCCGCAGGCCCGTCACGCCGCAGTATGCCGACGGCGTGACGATGCTGCCCCAGGTCTCGGAGCCGAGGGCATAGGGCAGGAGCGCTGCCGCCACCGCGCTGCCCGACCCCGACGATGATCCCCCGGCCCAATGATTGACGTTCCACGGATTCAGTCCTGGGCCATGCAAGGAGGCGCTCGCGTACTCGTATCCTCCGCCTCCGGCGAGTTCCACCATGGCGAGCTTGCCTATCAGGACCGCCCCCGCATCTGCTAACTTGCGGATCACGGTGGCGTCGTGATCGAAGACCTGGTCTCGGTGCGCGGGCGACCCCCAGCGGGTGGGAACCCCTTTGGTGGCGAGCAGATCCTTTGCCCCATACGGGACGCCCAGCAGGGGTGATGCGGCCACGCCGCTGCGCAGGAGGCGATCCGCACGCCGGGCCTGCGCCATCGCGAGATCGGGCGTGAGGGCTGCGAGGGCATTGTATTGCGGGCCCAGGCGTTCCAGCCGGTCGAGAAAGACTTGCGTGAGTTCGACGGAGGAGACCTTCCGCGCCCGAAGTTCTCTCCCCAGTTCTGTCGCGCTCCTGAAGATCCGGTCGCTGTCAGACATGCGTGGCATCCCTCTCTTCTCGAGCATTCATGCCTGTTATTCGTCTTGGACCCGCGCCATTCCCCGCTGGACTTTTGCAGTGAAATCGGAGGGGGCGTCGAATTTTGTGCTCTGTGCGGATTCAAGGCTCTTTGGACAAGCGTTTCATCCAGTGCGCTACTCTCAGAACGGGCCGACACAGCGACGGTTCATCTGCCTCAAGCTCTGGAGGACTGAATGGAAACGGCCGCATCCAGCCCCGCGCGCTTCGCCGCACTCCGCAACAGGAATTTCACACTGCTCTGGTCGGGGCTGATCGTCTCCAATGTTGGAACGTGGATGCAAAACGTGGGGCAAGGCTGGATGGTCTTGCACCTCACCAACTCGCCGCTGTGGCTCGGCTTGCTGGGCTTGAGCTTCGCTCTGCCCATGATCGTCTTGCCGCTTGTCGGCGGCGCGGTCGTCGACCGTGTCCATCGCGTCCGGCTTCTGTATTTCACGCAGACGTCGTCGATGTTCATCGCGTTCGCGCTCGCCGCGTTGACCTGGCTTGGTCTCGTCCACGTGTGGCACATTCTCCTTGCATCGTTTCTCGGGGCAACGCTTCTCGCATTTGACAATCCCGCGCGTCAGGCGCTGGTTCCCGACCTCGTCCCGCCGCGCGATCTGTTGAATGCGCTGTCGCTGAACTCGGCGACGTATAATGGCGCGGCACTGGTAGGGCCCGCCCTGGCCGGCATCCTGCTCGGTCCCTTTGGCGCGGCGACCCTGTTCTTCTTGAACGGTGTCAGCTACCTGGCGGTCCTGTTTGCGCTCACGGCCATGCGAGTCGTGCGGACGCACAGCGGCGGTAAACGCGTCTCGATTGGCCAATCGATGACGGCCGGCCTAGCGTACGCCTTGCGGGATCGGCTGATCCGCTCGCTGCTAATCCTCTCCGCCCTTGCGGCAATCTTTGGTCGCTCGTATCAAATCCTCTTGCCAATCTTCTCGCGCGATATCTGGCATGGTGGACCCGAAGGATACGGATTGCTGCTATCGGCCGGGGGCGGAGGCGCGCTCGCCGGCGCGTTCGGGCTGGCGTCGATCAGACAGGTCACGCGGCAGGGTACGGTGCTGATCGTCAACGGTGGAGTGTTCTGCGCGGCGATCATCGCGTTCGCGACAAGTCCGTCACTGGCCATGGGGGTTGTGACGCTGTTCATCGCAGGCGTCACGACGACCATTTTCGGGACGATCATCGCGATGTTCATTCAGAGTTCGACGCCTAACGAGTTGCGCGGGCGCGTGATGAGTCTGTACGCGATCACGCTGATCGGGCTTCCGTCGCTTGGCGCGTTGGGCAGCGGCGCGGGCGCCGAACTGCTGGGTGGAGTGCAGGGTGCGCCGCGCGCCGTGCTGATTGGCGCGGTGATCTTGGGCGTTGTGTTGATTTTGGCTTCGCCATTCTTCTGGCAGCGAAGCATGGGTGCGCCGAAGACATGAGGCCGAGCCGCGCCGCTGATCGGCTTCGGTTCCATCTCAACGCCTACGTCGAGGCGCGGATCGGACTCCCCGTCCCCGGGCCTGGGTATAGTTAACACGAGGATCACCGTGGAGGCCAAGGAGCGCGCGATAGGCGGCGTCCTGCGGCGGCTTGGCGCCGCGATGAAGACGTACGTGCTGTATCCCCCACCGAGTGTCGTTGCGGACCGGGCCACGACCACCCTGCTCGAAGAACTCCGCGCGTACACGGGCAGCCATGGCCCGTTCATTGCCCGCGTCTTGAAGCGCGCCTTTGTGGTCGATGGCCTGACGTTCAAGGATGCCACTGACGGCCGCCTGGCGTTCCACCTGTACACCCGCAGGATCATGCACCTGAAACTCCTGCCGGGCGTGAGCCAGGAAGAGTTGACAACATATCTATCCATTGTCGGCAGGGATCGAACGAGCCTGGAGGCCGCCGGTGGCGTTGCGCACCTTCTGTGGCAGGCCAAAGTGGAGAACATCAAGGTCGCCGAGATGGTGCTCGCCCAGGAGGGGATCATCCTGGATGAGGGTTCCAGCCAGCTGGCTGAGCTGCTCGGCCAGGAATGGCTGGCGCCCGAAGACCGGGAGCGTGTAATTGAAACCCTGCAGGCCGGACCCCAGGAAGTCAGCCAGCGACTCCTGGATGTGCCCGCGGGACTCGGCGGCGTTGCCCAGGGCGACAAGCTGGAAGAGCGGGTTCAGCAAATCTACTCAGCCATCAGAGACCTCGACCGGCTCATCCTGGACGAACCGTTCGAAAACCAACCCGAACTCTATGCAAACCTGGCCGCCGCGCTGGTCCTGTTCGATGAGCCGCTCCGGACCTCACTGTTCACCACGCTCGCCGCTCGGGCAGACGAGGACCCGACGGCACGGGTGCTCCTCGACCATCTGTCCAGGCATCGGCTGGCCGAGGCGGTTCCCAACGGCCTTCCCACGGGCACGAGGCCGGCCGACCAGGCTGAAGCGCCACAGCTCCCGATCGCGGACTTTCAGAAGTTCACGCTTCCCCCCGGTGTGGCTGCCGGCATCTCTGAGCCTCTCGCGTATCGTTTCGAAGAGGGGGGCGCCGACGAGGCGTCGGTTATTCGGGAGGTCGCCGCCACGCTCGTTGATGTCCTGCGCGCAGACGATGACGAAGGCGAGATGCGAGATATCGCCGGAGCGCTTGAAGGCTACCTGCCCTGGCTGGTGGATCACCAGGAGTTTGGCCTCCTGCTCAAGATCCTGGCCGGGGTGAAAGATGCCGCGTCTGGGGCGGCGGACAGTGTGCGGGAGCTGGCGGCCGCCCTCCTCCAGAGCCTTGCGGGCGAATCGCTGATCGAGAAGCTGCTTGAGGCGCTCTGGCGCAATCGGGAAACCGAGCATGAGCAGGAGATCCAGGCGTGCCTTGAGATCTTCGCCGATGACCTCATCGGTCCGCTCATGCGCATCCTGAGCGTGGAGGTTCGCGCAGGCATGCGGGCGATGCTGTGCGACATCATCGTCGATGTCGGCCGGGACCGCGTTGACGAGATCGGCCGCTTCACTTCGGACGGGCGGTGGTACCTGGTAAGGAACGCGGCCAACATCCTTGGCCGCCTGGGGGGTTCGCGCGCGGTCGTCTACCTGGCTCGTCTGGCCGGGCATCCCGAATACCGGGTGCGCCGCGAGGCGCTGGATGCGCTCCTCCGCATCGGCACGCCCGAGGCCGAGAGCCACCTGCCCGTGTTCCTTGATGACCCCGACGAGAATCTACGGATGAGGACCTTGCAGTCCTTGAGCGATGCCGAGGTGCGTCTGTCGCTTCCGAAGCTCCTGGAACTCCTGGAGCGCCGGGACTCGTGGCACCGGCACTTCCTGATAAAGGAGCAGGTGATCGCCGCGCTGGCCCGCGCGCGCGTCCAGGAGGCTCTCCCAATCCTCAACCGGCTTGCCCGGCAGCACTTCTTGTTTAATCGACGCGGCCGGGAGCTTCGCCGTCTTGCGCAGAGCGCCCTCGCCTCGATCGGTGGTCGGGAACCCGCCGGCAAACGCAGGTTCTTCTTTGCCGGTAGAGGCGAGGCTGGTAGAGGCGAGGCTGGTAGGCCATGAGCGAACCAGTCATTCCTGTCGCGCAGGCGATTCCCGCCGTCCAGGGGACGAGTGCCGTCGAGACCGACGCACGGCCGGTCCGGCGGGGCGAGGTGCTTCGGGCGCTCTCGCGCGCACGCCGGACCGCCGCTCTGTATGGCACCAACCATCCTGTCGTTGATCAGACGATGGACGATGTGCTCCGTGTGATCGCGCAGCCGCTGGCCAGCCGGCCCAGTTTGAGGATTTCCATTCACGAGGATACGTTCTTTCTCGACAGCACAGTCCTGTTGGAAGAGAGCCTCGCGCTCTCTTCTCTGCTCGCCGACCTTAAGGACCGCGACATTGGCGTGATCGAGATCCGCGCAGGGCTGGAGCCGGATGAGCTGCGGAGGCTTGTGGAAGTGCTCAACCTGCGGGCCGGCGACGTCCGCCGGTTGGGGGGCGCCGCGGCCTGTCTCGAGCAGCGTGGCGTTCATCACATCGCCGTCGGGCGCGGGCAGGCGATGCTGCCCCGGGAGCAGGGGAACGTCCAGGTAGACGCGCGCGATGCGTACCGGGCAGGATTACGCGTGGTCCACGAACTGAATTTCCAGGCCGCAGGCGGCCTCCCCCTGGATCTGAGCAAGGCCAGGATTGTCGTGACGGCGCTCATCGAGATTCTCACCATGGACCGGGTCGCCCTCATGGGGGCCCTGGCCTTGAAGAACTATGACGAGGATACCGCTCACCACTCGGTCAGTGTGTGCATCCTGTCGCTGCTGATGGCTTCCTGGCTGCAGTTTGATCGTGCACTGATCTCCACGCTTGGACTGGCGGCGCTGCTGCACGATATCGGTAAGGTGCGGATCCCGCACGAGATCCTGACCAAGCCCGGTACCCTCACCGCCGATGAGCATACGATCATGAGGCAGCACCCAGTCCATGGCGCGCATCTCTTGCGTAATCTATCGGGCCAGACGAAGCTGGCGATGGTCGTCGCCTTCGAGCACCACGCCAATTACGATCTTTCGGGGTATCCACGGATCACCACGAAGCGCCACCCCCACCTGCTGGCCCGGGTCGTGCAGGTTGCCGACACGTTTGACGCGGCAACCTCCTCGAGGCGCGCCTATCGCAGGCCGGCAACATCTGCTCAGGCGATGAGCCTGATCGTCAATGGCGCCGGGACGACTTTTGATCCCGTGCTGCCCGAGGTCTTCGTGCGCGCGCTCGGAGTCTACCCGGTCGGGACCGTGGTGGAGCTGGACACCGGAGATGTGGCGGTCGTACGCCGGCCGGGCACCCGGGATGTGACGCGCCCGACCGTCAGCGTCGTCAAGACCCGAGAGGGGGAGTCGGTGGAACCGCACGACATCGGTCTTGAAGACGATAGGGAGCGGTTCATCGT
>JBGPLF010000108.1:0-12447 GCA_041486265.1 bacterium | reverse complement strand
GCCATGCCTACCGTCCGGTCGTGATGGGGCGGCGCGGAGTTGTCACATCGGCGCACCCGCTGGCCTCTCTTGCCGGCATCCAGATGCTGCTGGAAGGCGGCAACGCCGTCGACGCAGCGGTCGCTGTGGCCAGCACACTCAACGTCGTCGAACCGTACATGTCGGGCATCGGCGGCATCGGCATCATGGTGCTCTCATCGGCGGCGCACGTGGAGCGCTACGTGCTCAACTTCGTCGGGCGCGTGCCCACGGCCGCCGATCCTGACAGGGCGACCAAAGCCGATATCGAGGGCGGGCCGCGATCATGCCTGACACCAGGCAACCTCGGAGGGTGGCTCGCTGCCCATGAACGCTTCGGCACTGTCCCCCGGCAGGCGGTGTTCGGTCCCGCCATCCGCCTGGCCGAAAACGGCTTTCCTCTGACCTGGAAGAGTTGCGAGTTCTTCCAGAGGGCGCAGGCCACGCTGGCGCGCTCGGCGGAGGCGCGGAAGATCTACCTGGGCAGCGGGAGTCCCAGGCCGGGACAGGTGCTCGTCCAGAAAGACCTGGCAAGCACGTACCGTCAGGTGGCAGAGGGAGGAGCCGGCGCCTTTTACCGGGGCCCGATCGGACGGGCGATCTGCCAGGCGGTCGAAGAGGCCGGTGGATGGCTTTCTGAAGACGACCTGGCGGCGTTCACCCCCGAGTGGCTCTCGCCACTGGCGATGTCGTACAAGACCGCCGAGGTCGTCAGCGTCCCGCCACCGTTTTCGGCGTTCCAGTCCTTCCAGACGCTCAACATCCTGGAAGAGTTCGATCTGCCCGGCTGGGGACACAACTCGGCAGAATACCTCCACCATTTCATAGAAGCCGTGAAGCTCGCGACGGCCGATCGTTTGGCGTATGCCTCCTCGGCGGAGGTTCCTATCGCCGGTCTGGTCTCCAAGGTTTATGCAAGATCGCAGCGCGCACGGATCGATCCGAGGAAGGCCGGGGTGAGCGAAGGCGAACGGTACAATCCCGAGCGCCTGTCCGGCCAGATCGACACGGGACACCCCGTCGACTTCATGAAAGAGCACACGACGCATTTCGCCTGCGCGGATGCGGAGGGAAATGTCGTTACCGTGACGCAGACGCTCGGCGCGCCGTTCGGGTCGGGATTTGCGATCCCGGGGACGGGCATCATCCTCAACAACCTGCTGCAGTGGCAGGACCTCGACCCGGCGAGCCCAAACCGGATGCGTCCCGGCCGCAGGGTGGGGACCAACATGGCCCCTATGCAGGGCTTCCGCGACGGCCGGTTCTTCATGTCTATCGGGACCCCCGGGTCGTACGGTATCCTCCAGACGACGCCGCAGATGCTGCTCAATGTGCTGGAGTTCGGTTTGAACATCCAGGAAGCTATCGAGGCCCCGCGCGTCCGCATCTACCGGGATCGTCTCGTCGAGGCGGAAGGTCGGGTACCAGAACCCGTCCGGGCGGAACTGGCGCGCCGCGGGCACCAGGTCAACGTCATCGACGACTGGTCGTGGATTGTCGGGGGCGGCCAGGGCATCACGCGGGATCCAGAGTCCGGCGCGCTGCAGGGGGGTGCGGATCCCCGCCGTGATGGATACGCGATAGCGGTCTAAGCCGGGGAGGGGGGAGCAGATCGCATGGCCATCTTCGACTTCCATAACCACTTCTATCCGCCCGAATATCTGCGTGCCGTGCAGGTCGGGCCAAGCAACGTTAGAGTCACCTTTGATTCGGCGCAGAATCCGGTGCTCCACTACCCCGGCGATTACAACGTCGTCGTGCCTGGGCACAGGGACATCGCGTTCAGGGAGACGGTTCTCGACAAGGCCGGCGTCAACAAGCAGGTCTTGACCTTCACGACGCCCGGCACTCATGTCGAGTCACCTGAGCGTGCCGCCGCGCTCGCCCGGATCGTCAACGATGCCTATGCGGCCATCGTGCTGGAGCGGTCGAACCGCTTCGCGGCGCTGGCCACGCTCCCGCTGAACGATCCCGAGGCGTCGGTCAAGGAGTTCACGCGCGCTACCGGCGATTTGGGATTCAAGGGCGCTATGGTGTTCAGCAATGTGAATGGGATCTCGTTGAGCGACCAGCGATTCTGGCCGCTCTACGAGAGGGCCGACGCGATGGGTGCGGTCATCTACATCCATCCTACGCATCCCGTCGGCGTCGAGGCGATGATGGACTACTGGCTGATGCCGCTCGTCGGATTCACGTTTGACACGACGCTGGCCGCGGCCAAGCTGGTGTTCAGCGGCGTGGTCGAGCGGTTCCCCGGCATCCGGTGGGTGCTGGCCCACCTCGGGGGAACGATCCCGTACCTGGCCGAGCGGCTCGATCGCGGGTACTCCGCCTTCGTCGAGTGCAGGCAGAACATCAGCCGGTCGCCAAGTACATACCTGAAGGCCTTCTACTACGACACCGTGAACTTCGACCCGCGCGCGCTGCGCCTCGCGATCGACTTTGCGGGCGCGGACCACCTGCTTGCCGGCAGCGACTACCCGCATCAAATCGGTAGCCTGGAGCGAATGTTGGGGAGCATCGATGAGTTGGGTCTTCCGGCAGCAACGAAGGAAGCAATACTCGGAGGGAACGCTGAGAGACTGCTCAGCGGAAAATGAAAGAGCCGGTGTGGCATCTTGCGAAATCTGGAGGGCACCCATGAGGATCATGCTTTGCATGTCGGTGGTGGCACTGCTGAGCCTGTTGACCCCTCACACAGGCTCCCTGGCGCAGGCGCAGACCAGTCCCCAAACCCCGTTCGACAGAAACCTCATCCTCAACGGTGACGCGGAAGGCGGACCGGGGGCTCCTAACGACGGGACCATTCAGAAGCCGCCGAACTGGACGGTGACGGGCAACTTCACGGCCGTGCAGTACGGGGCCTCAGGCGGCTTCCCTGCTCCAACTGATCCCGGGCCGGCCAATCGCGGGCGGAACTTCTTCGCCGGCGGCCCAAGCAACGAGCGTTCTGAGGCGGCCCAGACCATCGCGCTCGCGCCGACGACTGATATTGACGCCGGGAATGTCGGCTACCGCGTGTCAGGGTACCTCGGCGGGTTCGAGGGCCAGGAGGACAATGCGGTAGTCAGAGTGGCCTTCATGAGCGAGGGTAGCGAGCGGCTGGCGGAAGCGACCCTCGGTCCGGTGACGTCTGCCCTGCGGCAAGGAAAAACAGGACTGCTCCAGCGCACGACCACAGGGACCGTGCCGAAGGGAGCCCGCAGAGCCGTGGTGACCGTTACGATGTCCCGCGACTCGGGCAGCTACAATGATGGCTATGCGGACAACCTCGAACTCGTTCTCACGAAGCGGTAGCGGGACCGGGGACAATCCGGGCAGAATATGGTTTAGGATAGCTTGACTCAGCCATAGACAGACCGTCCGACGCCTTGCCGGAAGCCGAGTCCATGAAGATCGGATCTCCTGTGGGGCAGGTAATACGGAGGGAGGGGGAACGCCTTGGAGGCCCGCGCCGACGTCATCGCCTGCGCGCGATGCGGCGCAGAGAACCCCGCCAGCGCGAAGTTCTGCGCGCGCTGCTGGGGGCTGCTCCACGGGCCGACATGTCCCCACTGCGGTAAGCGGGCGACCCGGGCCGGCGCCCGGTACTGCGAGCACTGCGGAGATGATCTCTACGCTGCGCGCTCGCCGGCGGCCCCGATCCCGCAGGAAAGCCTGCCTCCTGCCTCTCCGGCCGGCGAACCGCTCGCAGCGCCTCAGATCGAGAAACCGGTTCAGATTACCGAGTACGCGCCAGCGGCGCCGCCCCCTACAGTCCCCGCGGAGCCGGCTGTCGCCGTTTCGCGCGAGGAACTTTCACCTGCAGCGGAAGCCCCTGAGCAGGCAGTGGTTCGAGAGAAGCCCGCGCTTCGAGAAGCCATGGTTCTTCCGGAGCAGCCCTCTGCGCCGTCCAGGCCTCCCCAGCCTCCCCGGCGTCTGGGGCCGCTCCTCGCACTCGGCCTGTTGGCGGCGGCCGTGGTGGCGGTGGCGTTTTCTGGCGGGCTGGTCATTCGACGCCACCAGACGGGGATAGGGAACTCAGTCACGGCGCCATCGCCCCGGGGCCAGTCCACCACTCAGGAGCAGCCAGCGGCCGCGCCTTCTCCGTCCGAGGTCAGCCCTTCCGAAGCGCCGAAGCCGCCCGCGCCTGCCTCCGGCGGCACCCTGAGAATCACCACCGTTCCGTCGGACGCCCGGGTCGAACTGGATGGAACGCCGGTGGGCGTCACCGACCTGACGCTCTCGGATGTGAAGCCGGGACGGCACACGGTGAAGATCGGCAAGCCCGGTTTCAGAGCGGTGATTCGTGAACTCGAGGTTGCCGCGGGCGACACGGTCAACATCAATCTCACTCTCGCCGCGGTGCCTCCCGCGCCGGTTCAGCGCCGCAGGGCGCCCCCCGCTCCACCGCTGCCGCCGCCGCCACCCCCCCCGCCGCCGTGACGCCTAGGGGCGAAGACCCTTGGGCAATTCGGTAGGTGAACCCCATCCAGGTTCCGAAGGCTCTGGCACGTGGAGGTGACCGGAACATGCTGCGCGCGGCGCGGCGGGCTTGCAGCCTTTGGGTGCTGCTCGTCCTTGTGACCACCCTGGCCAACCCGCAAAACAGAGCGGCGGAAGCCCTGGCGGGTCCATCGGCCCAGGTCTATGTGGAGCAGGCCATCGCCCTCTACAACAAAGGGGACTGTGTCAAGGGGATTGATCTGCTCAAGAAGGCTGTCGCCGTCGACTCCCGATACGTCCGCGCCTATTCCTGGCTGGGATTCTGCTATGCAAAACTGGGCCGCAACCAGGAGGCCATCACGGCATTCAACCGGGTGATCACCCTGGCGCCCACCAGCGACGACGCCAGGATCGCCAGAGTGTGGATCGGCAGGTTGCAGAAACCGTCCGCGACGCGACCCACGTCACCGCCGACGCCGCGACCGTCCCCGGCCGCTCAGCAGGCCGGCCCCGTGTATCTTGCCACCCTGCCCGCGGCAGCGGGCGTGACCGAAGACAACAGGGTCCGCCAGGTGCAGTTGTTCGGCGTCGTGTATCAGCGGGCGATCGTCGAGCGGCGCAACTGGTGGCAGGGGCGGCGCGCCATCGAGCGCGAGTGGAGGGTCGTCTACAATCTCCAGCGGCGCTCCACGCGCTTCCGCGCCCTGGCCGGAGTCGAAGATGGATCGCCGCCCGAGTTTGCCGCCTCGTTTGAGGTGCGTGCGGACGGCAACACGGTGTTCGACGGTAAGCCGAAACGGGCCGGGGACGTGCCCGACAATCTGGATCTCGACGTCACGGGTGTGCTGCAGTTGGAGCTGATCGTCCGCGGGAATGATCTGCTGCACACCCGGGACCTGACCGTCGTGTGGGCGGATCCCTCCGTCGATTCCCGGCCCGGACCCACCCAACCTGCGCCGGCTTCGTCACCGGGCGGCCCGCAGGTCGTGCCTCCGGCCGCGCCTCCCGGTACCCCCGCGCCTCCTGCTGCGCCCCCGCCGGCGACGCCGCCGCCCGGAGGCTGGCTCCCCGGCTGGGATCACGCAACGGCCCGCCGCGCCGACTAAACCCTCCTCAGCCGCCTCCCGTTCAACCGGGCAAGAGGGGCTCACCAGCCGTGGATGCGGCGCGAGCCGGAGGAGGGGGACGATCATGCGGATGATGATCACCGCGATCCTGATGATCACAACCATCGTGACGCTGGCCGGGGCGGCGGATGCGGGATCGATCAACCGCCGGGAGCACCGGCAGATCGCACGCATTGCTCAGGGCGTCCGATCAGGCCAGCTCACGGCACGGGAGACGGCGCGCCTGCTCGCCGAGCAGGCGGCGATCCGCGCAGAGGAGTATCGCTTTCGCCAGAGCGGTGGCGGCCTGAGCCCGTGGGAGCGACGAGATCTACAGCGGGATTTGAACCGCGCCAGCCGGGACATCTACCGGCAAACGCACGATGCTCAGCACCGGTAGATCAACGAGGCTGACGGGCGATTAGACGAACGGTGTCGAGCAGGATCTGCGCGCCCGCCGCGAGGTGCGCCGGATCGGTGAATTCATCCGGGGCGTGGCTGACGCCATTCTTGCTGGGCACGAAGATGAGCCCGACCGGGAGGTAGGGCGCCAGGATCTTGGCGTCGTGCCCCGCCCAACTGGGCATACTGATCGCGCGCAGCCCGCGGCGGCCGGCCGACTCCAGGATCATCGCCTGGATGCGGGCATCAAGCGGCACCGCGGACAGGTGGTCCCACGGATCCACGGCGAGGCTCAGGCCGTACTCGTGAGCCTGGCTGCGGGCCGCGGTGTCCACAGCCGTGCGGATCTCGACCAGGCCTGGTTCACTCCCGCTGCGCACCTCGACGCGCACGTGGGCTACGCCGGGGACGACGTTCGTGCTGCCTGGCTCAACCTCGATCCAGCCCACGGTGCCGACCGCGTCGCCCTCCGTCGCAAGCGCGAGCCGGCGGACCTCCAGCGCGAATGCGCTGGCTCCCCATAGGGCATCTTGACGCTGCCGCATCGGCGTCGTGCCTGCGTGATTCGCCCGACCCCGGAATGTGATCGTGGTCCGGCTGATCCCCGCGATCGCCGTCGCCGCGGCGGCATCGAGCCCTTCGGCATCCAGGCGGGGCCCCTGTTCAATGTGCAATTCAAGATAGGCCGCCAGCGCCGGAGGGTCACGTCTGGGCAGGGGGCACTCCCACGCCGCGATGCGCTCGGCCAGCGTGCGGCCTTCCCGGTCGTGGATCTCGCGCGTGCGTCCGGCCGACAACTCGCCGACCAGTGCACGAGAGGTCAGGCAGCCGACGCCGAACGTGTTGCCCTCTTCGTCGGCGAAGGCCAGGGCCGCGAAGGGATGCTGAAGTTCGATGCCGGCGTCGCGCAACGCCTGCGCACCCTCCACCGCGCCCACGACCCCAAGCGCGCCGTCGAAGCGGCCTCCCATTGGGACGGTGTCCAGGTGGGAGCCGGCCGCCACCGCGGGCCCTTCGCCCGGCCCGAACCCGATGAGGTTACCGACCCGGTCGAGGAACGGATCGAGACCGGCCTCCCGCATCCACCCGGCGACGAGCATACACGCTTCAGCGTGCGCCGCCGTGTAGGCAAAACGGCTCATTCCACCGCGTGGATCGCGGCCGATGGACGCCAGTTGTTCCAACCGACGGTTCAGCCGAGCCGCATCCACATGCGCGTCAACGATCTTCAAAGACTCGTCACGTCGAAGTAGAGGTCCGCCGGGTCGACCTCGCGGACGATCTGCCGATCCCGGTCCTCTTCGAGGATCACCGGGCGCGGGGTGGTGGGTTCGCGGAATCGGTCCGCAAGAATCTTCACCTCGGGCCGGGCCGCCTCGCGCTCGCCAGGGCGCACCACGACCGCCAGTTCCCCGGTGTCCAGCTCGACGACCGACCCTGCGGGATAGAGTCCCAGCACCTGCACGAAGACCCTGGCCATCAGCGGGTCGAAGACTTTTCCGGCGCCGTTCATGATGAACTTCATCGCATCGCTGGGCAGCATGGGCCGCTGATAGATCCGCCGCGAGGACGTGGAAGCGTCGAAGAAGTCAGCAACCTGGACGAGCCGCGTCAGCAAATGCGGCACCTGCTTGGCCGTGATCTGTGGATAGCCGGAGAGGTTGTAGTTGGCGTGGTGCTCGAAGGCCACGACCATCGAGAGCCGGGCCAGGCCGGGGACGTTGCGGAGGATGTGCGCGCCGTAGAGGGTGTGCCGCCGGACGACCTCCTGCTCATCCCGGGTGAGCCCGCCGTTCTTGGTCAGAATCTCCTGCGGGACGCGCACCTTGCCGATGTCGTGCAGCATCGCCGCGACCCCCAGGGCGATCACCAGGGGGCGGCCGAGCTGCAGATGCAGTCCCACCATCAAGGAGAGAATGCTGACGTTCACCGAGTGATGGCAGGTATCCTCGTCGTAGTTCTTGAGGGCGGCCATGCCCAGCAGGGCGACCTTATCAACAGTCATCACGTCGATGAGCGAGTTGACGACCGTACTGGCCTTTTTCAGATCGAGCGGGAGGTCACGTGACGCCTGGTAGTATAGATCGTCGGCCACCCGTAGCCCGGCCCGGTAGACGTCCCGCGGATCCACCCGCAGCTCGGCCTGCTCCTCGGCCAGCAGGGGCGGCGCCGGTCCCACGACAATGTGGCGGACGCCTCGCTTCTTGAGTTCGGCCGCCGCACCTCCCAGGTTGGCCAGTTCCGGGGGGCGCACGTTGAGCATCTCGACGAATGCCCGCAACTCCCAGGGCTCGAGATCGGGCTGCAATTCGATGAACCCGATGTCGCGGTCCCGCAGGTCAGCCACCAGGTTCGAGAACCGCAGGCTCTCTTCAAGCAATGCGGTCTTCGCCATGTAAAACGTGTCGTCATGGATGAAGATCCGCAGCGACGGCCGGCCGACGGTGAGCCGTCCGATGAGCCGGTGAACCTCATCAATAGTCTGCATGGTGACCGGGTGCTCGCCGCCGTAGAGCGGGAAGGTCCGCCTGGCCCGAGCGAGTCCCCTCAGGAGGTCCCCAGGTTTGGCCTGGTGCGGCTGCTCAATCACGGGCGGGGCCTCTGATGATCATCGGCTGGGAGCAGCGTCCGGGCTTGCGGCGGGGTCTGTCCCTCGATGATGGCCGCCGCCACGCCGGCCAGGCGGCGCAACTCACGGCCGCGCACGCCCCAGACGAAGCCGGCACGAGCGATCTTCTTGATCCCGGGCAGGCACTGTTTCGCTCCCAGCCGCGCCAGCGCCTCGAGCGCCGCCCGCTTCATCTCGAACTGCCGGTTCCAGAGATCCCGTCGTTCCACGATGGCGAGCAATTTGGGCATCGCCTTCCAGGCTTCCCAGGTGTCGAGGGACTGCAGGGCCCGCATCCGGAGACGCTCGTCCGCATCATCGAGGAACCCTGCCACCAGCGTCTGCGCCTCCTCCGTCCCGATGGAAGCCAGGGCGTTCAGGGTTTCGCGCCGCACGCGGTAATCCGGATGGTGGACCAGTTGCCCGAGGTAGGGGACGGCCCCCGAGCTCCGCATGCGGCCGAGGACCTCCGCGACGTTTCGCACCAGGTACCACCTGGCATCGGTGACAAAGGCGCCAAGTTCATTCAGCCGGTCCGCGCCGATGCTGGCCAGCAGGTCGCAGATCATTGCGCGGACCACGCCCCTCGACTCGGTCCCCAGAACCCGCACGAGGGGCGCGACGAGATCATCGGCCAGCAACTGGAGGCAGGCCCGGACCTGCTTCGCGACGGTCGTATCCCGCCATTCCCAGAGGGTGTTCAGGAGGGCTTCGAGGAGGTGGCCCTCGGTCATCTTCTTGATGATGTCGGCCGCGACCCTCCGACGGGCGCCGACCTCGGTGTTGGCGAGCTCTCTGATGTTTTCCAGAATCTTGGCCAGGAGCGTAAACTCCTGGCGGTCCACGAGCCAGGGCAGGTAACCGATCAGGGCGTCGGCCACATCCACCATTTCCTTTTCGGTCTGGTCCTGGCGGAGGACGTCGGGCAGGGTGCGGATGACTTCGCGAATTGCCGCGTCGTCGTCGACGGCCCTGACCTCTTTGAGGCGATCCTCGGACTCTTGCAGGTTGAAGGGCGTCTCGAGGTCCTTGAAGACGAACTCCGGCGGGAATCGCGGCTCACGGCGCGAGACCGGCAAAGGCTGAAGCCTCGGCAGGACCGCTTCGCTCAGCCACGTCGGGCTCTGTTCCTCCGGCGGGTGGAGTTTCACGTCGAGGATCGAGAGGACCGCCTGCGCCTTTTTCGGATCGGTGCCGACCGCCTTGAGGAAGGACGACACCTGCTCGGCAACGTCTCCGCGGCCGAGGGCCCCTTGGACCACCTGCGCCAGTTGCTCGCTGGAGAGGTGCTCGCCGAGCAACTTGGCCGCTATCTCCCCCTCATCACGGTTGAGCATGGTGCGCACCAGCAGGGTCCGCAGCGGCTCCCGGACAAGGACCGACGCCCCGGCCAGGTTCGAATATAGCGTCCGCTGATCTTCGAAGGGTTCGTCCACCATCAGCCGGTCGAGGCTTCGAAGCATCCGATATACTTGCTCGACCGGCTCGTCCTGGCCGACGTTGTCAGCGGTGCCCCCGGCCATCGCATAGGCATTCTCGAGGAGCTTGCTGGCCTGTTCGGGGCTCGCACGCAGGATCTCCAGGACCCGCTCACGGTCCTGGGCGGACAGCCGCCCGCGCCCCAGGAGTTCGAAGACGGTGTTCAGGTCGAAGGGCTCGAGCTCTTCCTCGTGCTCGAGGGCCAGTTCGCTGACCAGGATGTTCCCGACGCCCGACGAGCGCATGACCTGCTTGACGCCGCCCGCCGCCTCCAGGCCGTTGCGGTCCATCCCCAGGGTCGCCACAAAGATCGACAACGCTTCCTCGCTGACGGTGGGCATGATCTTGACGTGCGCGAGTTTTCGGGTGTACAGGTAAAACGCCAGGTTGCCGTGGGTTCCGCCCTTGAAGGGGATGCCGTCAATGGTGATGATGTATTTGGTGATCCGCGCGGCAAAGGGACCGTGCGCCTCCATGAAGGGGCGCAGCAGAGCCAGGAGGTTCTCCGTGGCTTTTGTCGTGACTGGATGCGGCGCGGGATACAGGGCGAAGGTTTTAATCGCAACGCCCAGCCCTCTGAGAAGCCGCTCCGCAGCCTGTGCCTTCGGCTCCATCGCCAGCCCCTATCCAGGCCTAGACGAGCGCGGGACCCAACCAGGCCCTTCGTTTAGGCCTACTAGCCCTATGCCCGATTTCCTGCTCAACCGCGCCATCGCAACTCGTCTGGCATCAGGTCTTTAGCCGATGCGAGGTCTTTCTCTCCCTAAATACAATGCAGGTGGGTGCGTATTTCTGACTGTAACACGCTATACGGCTTCTGGCCACGCCGGCGGGCGGATGCATCCCTGGACGCGGTCACCCAGCTGGCCGCCGCGTATGACATTTCCCGCTATCGGGACGACGCATTCGCCATCTTCGGAGATCGGCTGTCATGAAGACCATCCACATCCCATTGAGATATGGAGAGCGAGAACTGAATATAGGCCTCCCCGAGGCGAACTTTCTGGGATCGCTCATGGCTGGTGACGCCGAACCAGTAGCCGATACCCGCGAGGCGGTTGTGGCGGCGCTTCGGCGTCCCATTGGTACGTTCCCCTTGGAACAGTTGGTGCGCTCCGGAACGCGCGTCGCCCTCATCGTTCCGGACCGGACGCGCCCCATGCCGCTGATCGAGATCCTGCCGCCGATCCTGGATGCACTTCGACGCGGGGGCGTCGCGCCGAACGACATCACCGTCGTCGTGGCCCTCGGATCGCACCGCGCGATGACGGACGCCGAACTGGCCGACATGCTCGGCGATCGGACCCTCCTCAATTATCGCGTCGTCAACCACGACTGGGCTGCGTCCGATCTGGTGGACCTGGGAACCACCGACCTGGGGATCCCGATTAAGGTCAACCGGACGGTGTGGGAGGCCGATGTCAAGATCGGCGTCAGCAGCGTCAAGCCCCACCGGGCTGCAGGTTGGTCGGGAGGCGCGAAGATCATCGATCCCGGGGTCTGCGGCGCCGAGACAGTCGGCGCGACTCACTGGCAGAGCGTGCAATTCACCGCCGACCAGATCCTCGGCGTGGCCGAGAACCCGATCCGGCTCGAAATGGAGAAGGTGGCGGCGCGGGTCGGGCTCGATTTCTCGGTGAACGTGGTGCTCAACCGGCACAACCGCCTGGTCGATGTCCGGGCGGGCCACTTCGTCCAGGCCCATCGCGCCGCGGTGCCGGCTGCAGAGCGAATGTACCGCGTGGCGGCCCGCGACCGGGCGGACATCCTGGTCAGCGGAACCGCCCCATGGGCGGCCGATCTTTGGGCCGGCGTGGCGGGGCTGTTCCTGGCCGAGCACTTCGTGAAGCCTGGTGGGACGGTCGTGCTGGCCGCGCCGTGCCCGGACGGAATCGCACCCCACCATCCCGAGATTCTGGAATTCGGCTACCGGCCTTTCAAAGAGATCGAGGCCATGGTTAAGGCGGGCCGGTTTGCCGACCTGGCTGCGGCGTCGCATATGGCGGTGGTCGGCGGCGTGTTGTTTGAGATGGGCGTCCACTGCACGCTGATCTCGGACGGCATCAGTCGCGAGGTGACCTCGACACTCGGCCTCGATTGGGCATCTTCGCTGCAGGAGGCTTTTGACGCTGCCATGAACCGGCATGGAGTGCAGGCCCGCGTGCTGGCCTGCCAGGCAGAGGATGTCGCGGACATGATGGTATTGCCGCGGGGACAGGAAACCCAGGCGGTCGCCTGAGGGTCCCCGAGGGCGATCGCCGCACAAGGAGGATCGTGTCATGCCCGGAGCTGTTGGTGCCTACCAGTCCGCCGTCTTGGGACTGCTGCAGGAGATCGTCCAGAAGGAAGGCGAGAAGATCAAGGCCGCCGCGCGGCTCATCGCCGACTGCATCGCCGCCGACAAACTCG
>JBGPLF010000107.1:0-12515 GCA_041486265.1 bacterium | reverse complement strand
GTGCTGTACGTGGGGAAGGTCGCGCCGTTGAAGGGCGCGCAGGTGCTGGCCCAAGCCATTCCGCTCATTGCTACCCGCGTCCCGGGTGTGCAAGTCGTCATCGTCGGCTCGGACCATCCGGGTCAGCGGCGGGACTCCGCCCGCGCGGAGATGCTCGCCTATCTTCAGACGGAGGGCGTAGCGTCGAGCGTGACGTTCCTGTCACCCGTCGAGCGGTCCCTGCTAGTGCGTATGTACCAGACCGCCGACGTCTGCGTGTTCCCGACGCTGTGGGATAACTTCCCCAACACGTGCCTGGAGGCGATGGCGTGCGGCGTGCCGGTGGTCGCCACCGCTGTCGGCGGCCTGCCGGAAATCATCAACGATGGCATAGAGGGGAAGCTCGTACCACCCCATGACCCGCTACGCCTAGCCGACGCAGTCATCGAGCTGCTCGAGCGTCCCGACCGCCGCCTCGAGATGGGACGGGCCGCGCGGAGGCGGATCCTGGGCGCCTTCACCATGGATCGAGTCGCGAGCGACACCGTGGCCGTGTACGAGGAAGCCATCGCTCGCGCGGCCGCCCGGAATGGAGGGGGGTGAGGAACGATGGATACCCACGTCCTTCGGCAGCACACCCGTGAGTCCGTCATCCGCGCCGCGGATGCACCGCCAGGGCTGCGCTCCGGCTTGCGCGAGCTCGCCGCCCACAGGGAGCTGCTCGTCAACTTGGCATTGCGAGAGATCCGCGTCCGGTACAAGCAGTCTGTGCTCGGAGTCGCGTGGGCGCTCATCCAGCCGGTCGTGATGATGCTGGTTTTCTCCATCGTTTTCGGCCGTTTCGCCAGGTTGCCAAGCGAGGGAATCCCCTATCCCGTGTTTTCGTACGCCGCGCTCCTCCCATGGACATTTTTTGCTTCTTCCGTCTCTGCCGCGATGGGCAGCGTCGCCGGCGGGGCGAGCCTGATCAAGAAGATCTACTTTCCGCGCGAGGTCCTCCCCCTGGCGTCAATCCTGACGTACACCGTGGACTTTGCGATCTCGGCCGCAGTCTTCGGCCTGCTGCTCGCCTACTATCGGATCGGTCTCACCGTGCAGGTCCTGTATGTGGTGCCGCTGCTGGCGCTGCAGGTTGCGTTTATGGTCGCGCTCTCGCTGCTCCTCTCAGCGTGCAATGCCTACTATCGAGATGTCCGGTATGCGCTTCCTATGGCCATGCAGGTATGGCTCTATGCCACGCCGGTGGCGTGGTCAATGTCGATGGTACCGGAGCGGTACCGGGTTCCGTATGCCTTCGCAAATCCCATGGCGGCCGTCATCGACGGTTTCCGTGCCGCGGTGCTACACGGCGCGCCCCCTGATTGGACGCTCGTCGCGGCAGCTGGAGGAACCACCGTACTGACCCTGATCGTAGCGTATCGCTATTTCACCTATGTGGAACGAAATTTCGCGGACATCGTGTAGGCTCTGATGGGTGATGCTCTCATTCTCGACGGAGTCTCGAAGGCCTTTCGCAGAGGAACGGCCAGGTACCGGTCGCTGCGGGACGACCTGATCGTGGTGCTGTCGCCCTGGTCCTGGATGCGGAGGCGCGAGGTGTTCTGGGCGGTAAGAGACCTGACCTTCGAGGTGCCCGCCGGTGGGGCGCTCGGGATCATTGGACCCAACGGGTCGGGCAAGAGCACCGTCCTGAAGATGATTGCCCGCATCTCTCATCCGACCACCGGGACGATCCGGATTCGGGGTCGCGTCGGGGCGCTCATTGAAGTCGGTGCGGGCGTACATCCGGAACTCACGGGCCGGGAGAACATCTTCATGTACGGCTCGCTGATGGGCCTGCCGGGGCGCGAGATCGCACGGAAATTCGATAGTATCGTCGACTTCGCCGGGCTCGACGGGTTTCTGGACACCCCGCTTAAACACTACTCGTCCGGGATGCAGGTGCGCCTCGGCTTCTCGGTCGCCGCGCACATGACGACGGAGATCCTGCTCGTCGACGAAGTTCTGGCCGTTGGGGACGCCGCGTTCCAGACCAAATGCCTGCGCCGGATGCGCGAACTCCGCGACGAAGGGGTCACGGTCGTTCTCGTGTCCCACCAGCTCGCACACGTGCAGCGGATGTGCCCGGAGTCGATCCTGCTGGTCCGGGGAAGGGTCGAGGCGCGCGGCCCGACCCCCGAGGTCATCTCGCGATACTACCAGCTCCTGGACACCGTGGCCGAGCAGCGGCCCGAGGCGGCGATCCTCGGCCGGGTAGCGGTGGCGACGCACCGCCGTGACGAGATGCGGATTCTCAGTGTGCGGTTGGCGGATGCGGCGGGCATCGAGCGGCCCCAGTTCGAGCTCGGCGAAGACCTGAGGGTGATCATTGAGTGTGAAGCCGCCCGCCTGATTCATCGTCCGCAAGTCTCAATCAGTTTCAATTCTAGCGACTGGACGGTGTATACAGGCGCAGACACGAAGAACGACGGATTCGCCATTCCAGGTATTGAAGGCCGGGCCACCATCGAGCTCAGTGTCCCCCGGCTCGGTCTAGGTCCAGGCCTGTACGAGGTGAACGTAGGCCTGTGGGACGAGGAGATGCTCTCCCCTTATGACTGGCGGTGGGGGGTGCGCCGTTTTGTCGTTAACAGCTCTCGGAATCTGTTTGCCGGCCGGTTCATGCTGCCTCACGCCTGGGCGGCGAAAGACGGCTCGGAATCTGTCACGATCCAGTCGAGCGTATGATCAGGCCTGCGGCGCTGCGCGCGCCCATCGTGTCAACGACCGACGCCCTGGATCAGTTCCAGGATGCCCTGCATGATGCGGTGCAGGCATTCGTGAACGGTGACTTTGTGGTTCCTGGCAGTCGGCGGTTGGCACTTCTCCGTCCGCTCCGGCTTGAGGCTTGCCGCGTGCCGTGGGACCTTCTCGAGGCTGCGACAGCAGCCCTTCCGTGCCTGACGACGGCTGAGCCTGACGCGCCGGTAAACGACGCTCGGCTTCTCGAGGACGGACGGCGCCGCGGGTGGCTGGCGGTTGACGAGGCGGCTGCGGTGCTGGCGTTTCTGCTTCGTGTGCTTGACCGGTGCGTGAACCGCGAGCAGCCCCGAGCGGCTTCCACCGTTCGGGTCCTGCGCGTGTACGATGCCAGTCCCTATCGGGCCCGCGGCATGGCTGCCGTCGAGCGTCTGGCATCGTGCGTGCAGCGCACGCTGACCCCGTATGTGCGCGGGTTCTATTTGCATGGAAGCCTGTCGACACTCGATGCCACCGGCTATTCGGATCTAGACGACTTCGTGATCATTACACGCGAGGCCGCCTTGAGCGCCGAGGCGCTCCGCGAGTGCGCGGCGCGGTGTATCGCGGCCTCCCGGTATCTATACGAACACGATGTGTGGCAGCACCATCGGCACTACGTCGTCACCGAGATCGACCTCGCGCGCTACGCGCCCGCATACCTGCCGCCAGAGGTCTTGCGGTTCGCCACCGCCATCGTCGGTCCGCGACGTCTGGCGATTTCGCTGAGAGACTCGAGCGCCGCCGATCGTCGCAACCTGCTGGCACTGGTGCGGGAGTTATCGCGATGGGACCAGCCGGGTGCCGAAGCCGACAACCTCTGGCAGCTGAAGTCGCTGCTGTCCGCGGTGCTGCTGCTTCCCGCGCTCTACTTGGGCGCCAGTCGTCGCCATTGTTACAAGAAGTTCTCCTTCGAGTTGGCCCGGCGGGCGTTTGGCCTTGCGTGGAGCCCGGTCGAGTTGGCCTCAGAGCTTCGTCGCACCTGGGACGCTCGGCCGACGCTGCGGGAACGTCTGTTGCGGCGTCTGATGCTGGACGGGTTGACCAATCCTATGCTGCTCGGGCACATCATGGCCAGATGGGCCCAGCCAGTCCCCATCCGACTTCGATCCTTCCTGCGCGATCACGACTTCTACCGGATGGCCGCCGCACTGGGACTCACAGCGCTGCGCCTGCTTGACGGGCCGCCTGGGGAGGGCTGAGATGCGGGTGCACCACGATCTGATGACCCTTTCGCGCGAGGAGTACGCCCGCGTCCTGCGTCGGTACGTCGCCGACGTTTCTCAGGCGTTCGACGTCATGGCGGTCTTCCAGTTTGGCGAAGTGACGGAGCCCGGACTCTCTGACCTCGACCTCCTCGTGGTCGTGCGGGATGAGGTGTTCATGCCGACCCTACGAAGCGTCATCGCTGCATGCCGCGTCGATCGCGTCGCCAAGTACCTGTTCGCGCACCCACCCGTGGTAGTACCCCAGATGATCGCGGGCGATGTCGCCTGGATCCACACGTTCCATCATCTGCATCAGGTCTGGGGTGATCCGGTCGAGATCCCGCGGCCGCCACTGCAGGCTCAGGCCGTGCTGAGGTTGGCCGAGTATGTCGACTTCGCCTTTGCGGTGCGCACCGTGCTTCGCGGTCTTTCAGGAGCCGACGTCGGCCTGCGGGAACTGCTGTTATTGTTGAAGTCGTGTCTCCACTCTCTGCGTCTGGCCGCGTCGATCACCGGCCGGCCGGCTGCCGCCGCGATCGAGGAGCGGTTGGCGCAGTTGCGGGAGCAAAGTCTGGCCAGCCCAGACAGCGATGGCACGCTCCGCGAGGCAAGCGCCGCCGCGCGAGAGTGCGTGGAGGCGCTGCGAGAGGCCGATCGCGCCTTCGAGATGTATCTGACCGAGCGAGGCATCGTCCGGGCAGTCTCTCTCAGGGAGTATGTTTGCTATCTTGACGGCCGCTTCTACCGCTTCGAGGCGCCGTTCGCGGTTCGCGACGTCCTGGAGTCGGTACCCTCAGCCCCCGGCTGGTGGAAGCGACTGGGCGTCGATCCGTCGGTAGAGGCTTTTCCCGGTTTCTATCTGGCTCAGTTCGCGGCGTATGGGACGGGAACCGGGCTCTACGCCTCGACGCATCGGGCGGTGTTCGGCCGGCGTGCGGCTGAGCTCATCGTCGATCCGACCTATCGGAGCGTGCTACAGGTCCGCCTGCAGATCGTGCAGCGTGTGTACGACGTCGTCGGCCCCGCGGGGCTCATTCCCATGGTGCCCCTCGGCGTTGGCTTTCGGGCCCCTGAACGGATCAGGCTCTCGCGCCGGAGGCGGCTGCTGCGAGGCGCTGTCGCCAGGGCGAGTGCAGCGGAGGGACGCTGAGTGCTCTCCGTCGTGGTGCCGACGTTCAACCGCGCCGATGTCCTCGGCGAGACGCTGGAGAGTCTGCTTGCCCAGGAGGGCGACGTCTCGTACGAGGTCGTCGTGGTCGATAACAACTCCTCGGACGACACGGAGTCCATCGTCCGGGCCTTTGAAACCCGGTCGGGGGGACGGATCCAGTACGTCTTCGAAGGCGAGCAGGGGTCGTCGGCAGCACGGAATGCCGGCACGCGGGCGGCGAAGGGCAAGGTGGTCGCGTTTGTCGACGACGACGTGATCGCCGGGCCCGGTTGGTTACAGGCTATGGCCGAGACATTCGAGACCTGTCCTAAGGTCTGGTGCGTTGGTGGCAAGGTCGTGCTGCGGCTTCCGGACGTGCTGCCCGGGTGGTTCGATCCCAGCTCAGGTATCGCGGCCACCTATCTCAGCCGGCTTGATTACGGCGATGCCACGATTCGGATCACGTTTCCTCGCGGGTTGATCACCGCGAACCTTGCGGTGCGGCGGGATGTCCTCGCGCGCCTCGGCGGCTTCAAGACCTCCCTGGGCCGGTTCGGCGACGGATTGCTGTGCGGGGAAGATACGGAGTTCTGTCACCGCATCCAGCGGGCCGGAGGCGGCGTGTACTATTGCGGCCGCGCCGCGGTGATCCATCTGGTGCCCGAATGGCGGCTGACCAAGCGGTTCCTTCGAGGCCGCGCGTACTGGGAGGGAAGGACCGATGGGGTCCTGCTGGCGGACGCCCACGGCCCGCCGCCTTTTGGCAGGCTCGGCCGTGAGGGATTCACTATGGTGAAGGACTGCCTGAGGGCACTGGCTGCCCGCGCGGCCGGCGAGCCGCGCCGCGCGTTCGAGCACGAATTGGCAGCGTGCAAGCGGTGGGGGTACATCCACCAAATCGTGTGGTCTGCGGCCGCTGGACGGGCGTCGACTGTGCCGGCCGCAGGACGAGGGTAGACCGGTGGCCGGATGGCTCCATCGGCTCATGGAGGCCGTGGCGGCCGACGCTACCGGCGAGTTCGACGGGAGGCGAAGCCTGGTGCTGGCGCCGCATCCAGATGACGAGGTCCTCGGCTGCGGCGGCACGATCGCCAGAAAGGCGCAGCATGGGACGTTTGTCTCGGTCGTCTTTCTCACGGACGGCCGTCGCGGCGGCGCAGGGTCACCCAACCATGTCAGGGCGGCGCGCGAGGCCGAGGCGATCCACGCGGCTGCGGCCCTTGGGCTCTCCGCGGATCGCCTGGCCTTCCTCGGATTCGAGGACGGGCGGCTTCACGATCACGTGGCTCAGGCTCTGCGCCTTGTCCGTGAGAAGGTCGAGGCCTTCGGGCCGTGCGACATCTTCGTTCCATATCGGCGGGAGTATCACGACGACCATCTGACGACTTGGGAGATTGGACGGACGAGCCTTCCACCTGACGGGCGGCTGTTCGAATACCCGATCTGGTACGGACCGTGGCTCTGGAGCCGCTTGGGATGGCGGGCGCGCGCAGCCGCGGTGTCCCACCTCCTGGATGGCTTGCGTGCCGTGAAGATTTCGATCGCAGGCGTCGCCAACCGCAAGCGCCTCGCGCTCGCCGCGTACGAGTCGCAGGTGTCGGCGTTTGCACGGATGGGCCCCTGGGGGACCGGGTTCCTCGACGGCTTCCTGGGGGAATACGAGCTATTCTTCGTGCAGCGATGAAAGTGCTCATTGTCTGCTACGACAATCCGTTCACAGGACGCACCGGCGTCAGCACCTACTGCCGCGACCTGCTCCCTGCCCTGGTCGGGCGAGGCATCGAGACCGGGGTGGTCTGTGTGGAGCGCCGCGACTGGCGACTCCGACCCTATCTCCACGTGTCCGATGCCGGGGGCGTGACGCTGTTCACGCTGGTCAACTCTCCGCTGGATCCCGAGAACTCGCTCTACCGGCCGGCGCAAGATTGCGTGCATGCGGCCGTGGAGCGGGTCATCCGGTCCTGCCTCCAGCGGTACGAGCCGGGCGTCCTCCACGTGCAGACGCTCCAGGGATATCCGGGCTCGATTGTGTCCATCGCCCGCGCCCTGGGGATTCCCACGCTCATGACGCTGCACGACTTCTGGGCCCTCTGCCCCCGCCTGGGGCTCATGCGGCTGGACGGCGCGGTCTGTGACGGTCCCGAAGAGGGGCGCAACTGCCTGCAGCATTGCGTCCGGCCTCGTCCGTGGCCGCAGCGGCTCTACCGGTTCGGTAACCGGTTGCCGGACGGCCATCTCCATGAGGCCTTTCAATCGGTGAGAGCGCTGCATCTGCGATCCGCGGGTAGGCGCGGGTCGCTGTGGACGCCTGCGCGTCATGTGCCGGCCGTTGCGAATCCTCACCTTCTGTCGGGGCACGCGCAACGGTCGACGTGCCTGCTGCAGGCGCTGCGCCAGACAGACGGGCTGCTGGCCGTCTCCGAATTCGTGAAGGCGGCGTTCGTACGGCATGGGCTTCCATCAGCGCGAATCCGGACGCTGCCGCCCGCCTTGGCCCTGGAACACATCACGTGGATCCCCCGGACCGCTCCCGAGACGCCGCTGCGGATCGGCTTTCTCGGTCGCGCCGTGCCGATGAAGGGGGCCCACATCTTTGCGGAGGCGGTTCGTGAAGTCCCTGCGGAGCGCGCACGCTTCTTGATGTATGGAGGCGCGTCGCCTGAAACCCGGCGGTACCTGCAGCAATTGTCCGGCCAGGCCCGGCTCGAGATCCGCGGTTCGTACACGCGCGACGACCTTCCGCGGATCCTGGATGGACTTGATGTGGTCGTCGTTCCGTCCCTGGTGCAGGAGACTGTAGGGCTCGTGGTGCTCGAGGCGCAGGCTGCCGGGGTGCCGGTTATCGCCTCGCGGATCGGCGCGATTCCCGAGCATGTGCGCGATGGGGAAAACGGCTTGCTGTGTGCGCCTGGTGACCCCGCCGATCTCGCCGCCAAGATCCGGCACGTCGTCGAGACCCCCTCGCTGGTGGCCGCCATGTCGGCGCGCACGCGACCATCTACGCCTCTGAAAACCCACGTCGATATGCTGCTGGACATCTACACCGCCATGCGTGAGAAAGGCGGGAAGGCGACATGGACACCCTCGTTGGCATAATTCCGGCCGGCGGCCGGGGCAGCCGACTCGCACCTTACCCGGGACCGAAGGAACTGTTTCCAATCGGCTGGCAGCCGTACGCCGTCAACGGCCAGGTTCATCGACGCCCCAAGGTGGTCAGCCAGTACGTGGTCGAGAGCATGATCCAGGCTGGGGGCAATCGGCTGCTCGTGATCGTGGGTGAGCACAAGTACGACATCCTCCGCTACTACGGGAGCGGGGATCGCTTCGGCGCCAGCATCTCCTACCTGTATCAAGAGGAGCAGTTGGGCATGGTGCACGCGATCGACCTTGCGTACCCCTGGGTCCACGGCGCACGCGTTCTGTTCGGGATGCCTGACAGTATCGTGCATCCGGCGGACGCCTTCTGCCGCCTGCTCAGTGAGCACCGGAGGCGTCCTGCTGACCTGACCCTGGGGCTCTTCACCACTAGCCGGCCCGAGAAATTTGGGATGGTCGAGGTGGACGCGCATGGTCGCGTGACAGCACACGTGGACAAACCCACGGAGACTGCCCTGCACCTGATGTGGGGCTTCGCCGTGTGGGAGCCAATGTTCACGGAGCTGATTCACGAAGTGGGTAAGGCCAACAAAGCCCAAGGGCGTCCGTCGGAGCTGGTCCTGGGGAACGTGATCGACGAGGCACTCGCGCGCGGCCTGCGTGTCGCCGGTTTTCATCTCGCAGACGGTTTCTACATCGACATCGGCACGTACGACGAGATCGTTGATGCGCAGACCAGGATCCTCGAGGTTCAGAAGTGAGTAGTCGGCTCGGTCTCTCGGTCGTGATCAGCAGCTTCAACACGCGCGCGATGTTGGCGGCGTGCCTGGAATCCGTACTGCAGGACCTGGAACGCACCGGCCTTAGCCACGAGGTGATCGTGGTCGACGACGCTTCCATGGACGGGTCGGCCGAGATGGTCGCGACGCGGTTCCCCCGGGTACGGTTGTTGCGGCAGGCTGTCAACCAGGGGTATGCCCGTGCCAACAATGTCGGCATCCGTGCGGTCACGGGTGCGGTCGTGTTCCTGCTTAACTCCGATACGGTCGTGGTGCCGGGATCAATCCCGACGCTGCTCGGCGCCCTCGGCCGCGGGGAGCGCCCGGCGGCGGTGGGTCCGAGACTTCTCAACCCCGATGGGACCGACCAGCGGTCGTGCTGGCGCTTCCCCCTCGTCTGGTTGATCGGAAACACACTGTGGCTGTTCCATCTGGGGATTCTGGACGACTATCGGGTAGGGGATCACCGGACCGATAGGCCGGTCGACTGGCTCAGTTCGGCGGCGCTGATGGTGAGGTCCGATGTGCTCACCGACGTCGGGTTCTTCGACGAACGCTTCGGCGTCTACGGCGTCGATGTGGACTGGGCGCTGCGCGCACGTCGCAGGGGCTACCGGAGCGTCTACGTGCCGCATGCTGAGGTCATCCATCATGGGAGAGCCTCATGGGGTGATGCGCGCAACCGGATTCACTGGGACCATATGCGAAGCCACACCTTGCTGTTTCGCAAGCACTATGGGATTGCGGGATTGGCGTTGTATAGGGCTGCGGTGCTGGCCAACAGCGCGCCCAGGATGATCTTTTGGGGGCTGCTCGCGATGCTCGGGCGGGAAAGGCTCAAAGGCAAAGTTGCGCACTTCCGTCGGCTCGTGCGATGGAGTGTGCTGGGAGACAGCCGGCCGTGAACGGTGAGGGGGGAAGGAACAGGGCGGGGAATGGAGGGGGCTGGCCGCCGCACGTCTTGTTGGTGACGAACGAGTACCCGCCAGAGAAGACGGCAGGCACGGCCATGTCCACGCAGTTTCTGGCCGAAGAACTGACCGGCCGGGGGTGCCGTGTGACCATCGCAGTCAATACGCGGGGGACTGCGCCTTCACGGGAGTCCAGCGGCGCGCTGGAAGTGCTCCGGCTGCGGCCGCTTCCGCTCCCCATGACCAGGATGGCACAGCGCGTCGCGATGCTCGGGAGGATCGCCCACCGGATCCGTCCGGACGTCATTCAAGGGCAATCGCTGTCATGCGGGTTCCTCGCGTACCTCGCAGGCCGTCCTCTGGGGATCCCTTCCGTGGTCTACGTCCAGGGGCTGGATCTCTACGAGGCGGGGTGCCCGGCCCGCTGGACATACATCCGGTGGGCCCTGAAGCGCTGTGACGCGGTAGTGGCCGTCACCCACGATCTTCGATCCATAGCCCTCAGTCTATCGGGCCGCGCGGCCGAGGTGATTCCCCATGGTCTGCGGATGCGCGGGGCGCATCGACTGCGCCCGCAGGAGGCCCGATCGCGTCTCGACCTGCCGCAGGGCGCCAGGATCGTGCTCTTCGTCGGCCGGCTCATCCGGTTGAAGGGGGTCGAGTACCTGATCCGGGCAATGCCGCAGGTTATCGAGGCGTGTCCGGACGCGCGCCTCGTCCTGGTCGGCGAGGGGGAGGAGAGGCCCGGGCTGCAAGCACTGACACGCAGCCTCGGGCTGGACGGCCGGATCACGTTCGCCGGAGGGCGAGCGCATGAGGACGTGATCGGGTTCATGCGGGCGGCTGACGTTTTTGTCCTCCCGAGTCTCGTCGAGTCGTTCGGGATCGTCCTGGTCGAAGCGATGAGCTGTGGCCTGCCAATCGTGGCCTCGAACGTTATGGGGATTCCCTCGCTGATCGAAGACGGGGTCAACGGAGTGCTGGTTCCCCCTGGCGACACGTCAGCATTGGCCGGTGCGATCACCCGACTGCTTGCCGATCCACCGGCGAGCGCGGGGATGGCGCGCGCCAATGCTCGGAAGGCCGCGAACTACGCCATGCCCCGGGTGGCCGATCAATTTTTGGCGCTCTGGGGGAGTCTGGTCGATCCGCAGACACACCGAATGCCCACGTCAGCCCAGAGGGAAGGGCCATGGACCACGTCGTAGTCAGCGGCCTCTCTCGGTTCGCGGAGGGGGATACTCAAGGCATCTCCGCCCGGGTCACCATCGGAAGCAGCGGCCACGACATCTGGTACCGGGTCCGTGGAGGCCCGGTGGCCGACGGGGCCGAGACGCTGCTCGCGGCCACGCTGCTCCCCGCGATGAGAGTCGGAGGCGGCCTGCACATTGAGGGCACAGTCTCCTCCCGCCTGCTCCAGACAGTTCCCAGGATCCAAGAGATCTTCCACACGTGGTATCCGACGCTGGCCCAGATCCCGGTCCACGCAGCGTCTCGACCCCCCAGGGCCGTTGATGTACCTCAGGGGGTCGCGTGCTTCTTTTCTGGAGGCGTCGACTCGTTCTACACGTTTCTCAAGGCGCACGACGAAATCACCGCCCTGATCTTCGTCCATGGGTTCGATATCCGGCTCGGCCGGGCGGTCCTTCGGGACAGGGTGGCCGGTGCGCTCCGCGACCTCGCCGCCAAGCTTCACCGGCCCCTCATAGAAGTCGAGACTAATCTTCGCGACTTCTCGAACTGCTATTCCCGCTGGGCCCCGGAATACTCTGGCGCGGCGCTCGCCAGCGTGGGACTGCTGCTGTCCCCGCGGTTCCGCAAGATCTACATCCCGGGGTCATTCACCTACGCCGAGCTGCTTCCATGGGGATCGCACCCCATGGTCGACACGCTGTGGCGCACCGAGGAGATGGAGCTCATCCACGACGGGTGCGAGGCCACCCGAGTCCAGAAGGTCGGGTTCATTGCCTCGCATGAGGTGGCGCTCCAGTCTCTGCGAGTCTGCTGGGAAAACCGCAACGGCGCGTACAACTGCGGGCGGTGCGAAAAGTGCCTGCGGACGATGATCAGTCTTCGGGCCGTTGGGGCGCTGGACCGGTGCGCCACTTTTCCCAGGAGACTGAGTCTGCCCGCCATAGCGACGGTCGCGATTCCAAACGCGCTCCTACGCTCCTTCTGGGAGCAGAACCTCGACGTCGTGCTGCGGTCCGGCGACGATCCCGCCCTTGCCTGGGCGTTGCGCATCTGCTTGAACCGGTATCGACAGGGTCTCTGGTATCTGGCCCGCGGGGCGCGCAACCACGCCCGGCGGTACGCCGGTCGGCTCTTCCCTCGGGCGAGCCGCCGACTCGGTGTGGCGCCATGACACGATGTGAATGGAGGCCTGGGTTTGGCCAACGTCGTGATCGTCGTCGATGAGGATCGGATCCGGCGCGTGGCTTTCATCGATGCCATCACGCCTCGCCTGGCGCCAGTCGATGGGTTGGTCACAGGGGCGTCATCATGCGGAGACTTCTCGGTCGTCTGGGCCGCCGAACCGCGGGCGCCCATCAGCCAGGTGGGCGACGATACCGGTGCCGCGGTGATCTGGGGAGAGGCCATTCGTGGCCCCGGG
>JBGPLF010000106.1:0-12552 GCA_041486265.1 bacterium | reverse complement strand
CGCGGCGAGGCCCTGGCGTTGAAGTGGGATGACTTGGACCTGGCGAATCGCCGGGTGCGGGTGCGGGCCAGTCGCAGCCGCGAACCGAAGGGCACCGGCTACATCGTCCACGACACCGCGCCGAAGACGAAGGGATCGGCGGCCGTCATTGAGGACCTGTCGCCCTCCGTGGTGCAGGCGCTCCTTGCTCTGCCGGCGAGCGGTGATCCGACGCAGCCCTACGTCTTCCGCAACCAGGCCGGCGGGCCCATCGACCCGGACAACCTTCGCCGGGTCTTCCGGCGCCACCTCAAGGCCGCGAAGCTCCCGCGCGTGGGGTTTCATGCGCTGCGCCATACGACGGCCACGCACCTGATCGCCATGGGCGAGCACGCGAAGGCCATTCAGGCCCGGATGCGTCACGAGCGGATCAGTACGACCATGGATACTTACGGGCACCTGATGGCCGGGGCGTTTCAGGGGATGGGGGAGCGGCTGGACGCCTGGCTGCGGGCCCAGACGGCCCCCAAAGATGGCACACGGAAGGCACAAGGACGCAAGCGCGCGACGGCCGAGGAGCGGAAACCTGCGTCCTGACAGCGTTTGGGCGCTTGCTCGTTGAGAGTGGCGCCTGAATGGGGTTCAGGAGGTCCCCGGTTCAAATCCGGGCGGCCCGACCAGCTAAACGTCAGGCGGGACGCGGGTTTCAGCCTTCGGGCGGGGCTCGCGTTTTTGCGTTTGCCGGCTTCGGCGTTTTGCGCGCAGGTGGGCGTCTGTGCCATGAGGAAGTCGCCCATTGGCCGTATGAGGTTGAGTGACACTGTCACCGGGCTCGGGCCGAACACATACGCGGGAGAGGAGTTGGGCAGCCATGACTATCGATAACCAGGGGCCTCCTGGTTCTGGCGATCGCCGGCATCGTGGTGTCCGCTTCGATGGGACGGGCTGTCGCGCAACAGCCTCCCTTCTACTGGTTGGTCGTCACCCTCAAGGTGGGCCTGGTCGAGGGCAGGCACATGACGCAGTTGATGGGTCCGTTCCCCAACGCAGACTTGTGCGAGCTAACACTGAAGATCACCCTAGAGGGTCTCAAACGGCAGGGCGTCGATCCTAAGTCGTCCGCCTGCCGAAATGACGTGACGGTGACAATCCCAGGGGGAGGATGACCAATCGGCGCGCAAGACGGTTCGCTCAGATCCTGCTGAGGCGACGTTGTAGGCATGCAGTAGTTCGCAGACCCGTGTGCTAGAGCCATAGCCATTGGAAACCCAGGACCAACCGCAGGGATCCTTTTGGGCTGCGAGGGCCGTCGCGTTTCTCTACTGGACGGGCTGGCAGGCGGTCGTGCCCTTCACCGCACTCTACGCCACGTCGCTCGGCGCCGGTCCGGCGGCGGTCGGCGCCATTCTCGGAGGCTACTCCGTCGTGGCTTTGCTGCTCAGCGTCCCCGCCGGCGTGCTGGCCGAGCGCGTGGGCTCGGGCCGCATGATGTTTGCCGGGTGCTTCGTGGGAGCGGTGGCGGCGTTGCTGATCGCAGCCAAAGGCAGCCTCGGGGTCCTCGTTGTCGGGCTCACGGTCATGGGGCTCTCACAGGTGATGGTCTCCATCGGCACTCAGGTCGAGACGATCCGAGGCGCCGCACAGGAGACCATGGGCCGCGCCATGGCACTCTACTTCTTCTTCTCGTCCACTTCACAGATTGCCGGCCCTGTGGTCGGCGCGCTGCTTGTTCAGGCAGCGAGCTACCGGACGGCCTTCCTCGGGGCCGGAGTCCTCGGCGTCCTGGCGATGCTGGCTGCAAGCAAGCCTGCCCGCCGCAGAATTGCCCCCGACAGAATGGTGGCCAGACCTCCAGCGTTCGAGGCAATCGCGGAGGCGATCCGGCACAAGCCGGTCGCGCGCGCCGGGCTGCTCGTGAGCGGAATGTCGGACCTCATTATGGCCTTTTGGAGCGCCTTCTTCCCGCTTCTACTTGCCACCCGCGGATACGGACCGCAGGCTGTCGCGTTCTACTTCCTCTTACGCGCGGTGGCCGATACCGCCGCGCGTCCGGTCATCTGGAGCCTTACGGCGCGGATCGCTCCGAGGAAGGCCTTGATCCTGAGCCTCGTGGCTGGTGCGGCATCACTGGCCGTGATGGCGTTGGTGAGGTCGCAGACAGCGATCAGCATCGCGGTGGTGGTGTTTGGCGGGGCTGTCGGGATGTGTGTAACGCTGTCTGCGATCGACGTCACGAGGGAGTTCTCGACCGAGGCGGCGGGCGTGGGAGTGGGCATGCGCATGCTCATGAGCCGCGTCGGCATTGTCCTGGGGCCTGTTCTCCTGGGGCTGATGGTAGAGGCATTCGGCTACCCGACGGCGTTCGTCGTGGGCGCGGCCATCTCTGCTGGGCCCGTGCTGCTGTATGGTCCCAGGATGCGCGCGTCGTTAATCGGAGCGGCTGGGAGCGGCGTCCCCGCTCGGGGCGGAGAGGCATCAGGCAGGGAAGAGTGACCGGCCTCTGGAGTTCCTCCGACAGTTCCCCCACCTGATCTCGGGAATCTCCGGGGAAGCCATCAGGTCGGTCCAGACCTCCGCGCCCTCCTCGGTGAGCAGGATCATGTCCTCGACGTGCACACCGCCCACGCCCGGGGAGACGTCCTTCACCTCCACGCACAGGACCATCCCCGCCAGCAGCCGCTCCGGGTTGCCGGCGGTGAGCACGGGATCCTCGACGACCTGGTAGCCGGTGCTGTGGCCGACGTAGCGGTAGATGAAGCTCAGCTTGCGGGCCTTGGCCTGCTGCAGGAAGTGGTCGTACACCGCGCCCGCCGTCATGCCTGGGCGCAGGGCATCGATTACCTCCTGCTGCACAGTCCGCACGCGCCGGTACATCGCACGCTGCTCGGGCGAGGCTTCCCCGACCACCACCGTGCGCGCCAGGTCGGTATAGACGCCGTCGAAGAAGCCGACGGCGTCGACCAGCAGGAGGTCGCCCGGCTGGATGACACGGTTGCCGGGGTGCGCGTGCGTCTGGAGCGTCCGCTCCGGACCCGAGGAGAGAGTGAGGAAGGGGATGATGCCGCCCTGCAGGCTGAGCATGGCGTCCTGCATCCTCGCGTAGACCTGGCGCTCGGTCACGCCATCTCCCGCGCCCAGCGAGAACGCGACCTGGATCGCACGCTCGGCGGCGCGGGCGTAGCGGCGGTGCTCCTCGACCTCAGCGGGCGAGCGCACCCAGCGGATCATGCGGAAGAGGTCGCCGGCGTCTTTGATTGTGGCGTCGCTCACTGCCCGCGCCAGTTCTATCGCGTCCGCCGCCGGCAGGAAATCCAGTTCGGTCAGCAGGGTGCCGTGGTTCAGGCCATGCTCGGACAGGAACCTGGCCACGGCGGCGATCGGCTCGGTCACGTACGTCGCGACGTTTGGCACGGTGGCACGCACACGGGCGGTCCCCTCGAGCACGGCCTGCACCAGTAGGGTGGGCGCCCCGTCCGCGGGGACGACCACGAACGCGAAGCGACGGCGGATCATGATCTGGCTCGGGAAGAGTACGCCGGCGAGATGCCGCACCGTCTCGGGCGCTGCCGCAACGGCGGCTCGCGCCCCGGCCGCGCGCACCTTCGCTTGCACGCGCTGCCAGGCGCTCTCGATCGTCGTTGTCATGATGGATGCTCCTCTCAAAGGTAGCCGTGGAACGGCTGGCGGACCAGCGACTGATACACCCAGTGGGTCAGCGTGACGATGTCGAAGACGGGCACGCCCGTCGCCGCCTGGATGCGGCTCGCGTAGGGGGGCATGTTGGTGCACTCCAGCACCAGAGCGCCGATCTCCGGGTGGGCGGCCACGAGCCGCCGGGCCACCGCCTCGTGCTCCAGTGCCGCGCGCTCGGGGTTGAGCTCCAGCCGGTCATTCAAGATCGCGTCCGTGAAGTGCTCCTCGCCCTCCAGCCCCGCGACGTGCACCGGCATGTCCGGCCTGATGCCCGCCTGCGCCAGGTCCTCCGCCGTCAGGGAGGCAGCGTCGATCGTGATCACGCCCACCGCGCGGCCCGGGCGCAGCATCCCCAGGAGCATCGGCACCTGCACCAGGCTGCTCGTGAACACGGGCACGCGCACGGCCGCAGCTAGCGCGGGCTGGTAGCGGACCAGGAAGCCGCAATTGGTGGTGATGGCGCGGACCCCCGCCGCCTCGAGCTCCCGCGCTCCGTCGAGGAACGGCCGGAGGAGGGCCTCGTCGGGGTGGCGGACGACTCGGTCGGGGCTGGCGCCCGTGACGACGCGGTAGAGCACGGGGAAGGGGAACGTATGGGCGTTGCCCATATCCCCTGGGATGCGGGGGAAGCGCGCTTCCAGCATGAGGATGCCGATGGCATAGCCGTAGACGCGCTTTCCGCCGCGAGCGACGCCGGCGGGCTCCGGCACAGTGCCCTGTCGTGCGCTCATTCAGTGCCGAAGACGAACGCCAGGGCGTCACCGCTCGTGGCCGTCCGGTTCCCCGTCGAGGGGTAGGTGATCACCCAACCGTCGATGGGGCTGCGGAGTGTCTCCATCTCGGTGCCGAACACGTCGTAGACGGTGACGATCGGCTCACCCGCCTTCACCGCTGCTCCCGTTGGCTTCAGGGGTCGGACCAGGCCGCCCATGCTGGAGATCAGGTAGTGCCGATTGGAAAGGCGGCCGGGGATGACCTTCACCTCGGTCTGCGGCTCGGGGCGGCCGTCGATCATCTCCAGGAGCTTCATGACGTTCAGGACCCCAGTGACGCCGGCCCGCACGGAGGCCTCCTCCCAGAAGTGCCCGCCGGAAAGTTCGACGGTCAGCGCCGGCTTGCCCGCGTCGAGCGCCGCGTCCTGGAGCATCCCGCTCAGGCCCGTCTGGCCGACGCGGCCCACCGCGATGGTGATGCCGAAGGCATCGGCTAGGTCCCACTGACGGTCCCAGGCCGAGCCTGAGCCACCCGTCCGGACGATGTTGAAGCTGACCGCGCCGGGCGCGTTCGAGTGGATGTCCAGCACCACGTCGCTGCGGGCAATGCCCTGGTGGAAGAGGTCGTAGGCGAGTCGCTCCGTCAGCGTGCCGTTCGGGTTGCCGGGGAAGACGCGGTTGATGTTCACCCCGTCGTGTGTGGTGAGACGGGACGACGTCAGGTAGGCCGACGGATGCTGCACGGGGGCGGCCACGACGGTCCCCCGCAGGCGCTTCGGATCCAGGACCTCGCGCGTGAGGCGCCGGATCACTTCGCACCCTGGGATCTCGTCACCGTGGACGGTCGAGCCCACCCAGAGGACGGGCCCCGGCCGGGCACCGTGCACGACGATCAGCGGGATCTGCGCTCGGGTGCCGTCCCGCAGGTACGCGCTCTCGATGTAGCCGGTGGCGAGCGTCCCCCGCTCACATCGGACGGTACCGATTTCAAAGATCTCTTCCATGCTTTCTTCCTCCTTTTCTGGGACGGTCAGCGTGTCCGTTCGATGAGCCTCCGGTATTCCTGGGTGCGCAGTAGGGAAACGGCGAGGAGCAACAGGACCACGGTGAAGGCGATCATCAGGGCGGAGATCGCGGACAGGGTCGGGTCCTGGTAGTTCTCCGCGTAGATGAACATCTCGATCGGCAGAGTGTTAGTCCGGGGCCGGGCCAGGAAGATCGACACGTCGACCTGGTCGAACGAGATCACGAACGCGAAGAGCGCGCTGACGATGAGCCCGGTGCGTATGGACGGCACCGTCACCTTGAAGAAGGCCGTCAGCGGGTTGGCGCCCAGGTCCATCGCTGCTTCCTCGTATTCTCGCCCGAGCGTGTGCAGGTTGGCGGTGACGATGGTGATGATGAACGGGAGGCCGAGCAGGACGTGCGCCAAGGCCATGCCGGAGAGCGTGCCGTAGAGGCCGGTGCGGATGTACAGGAGGAAGACCGACGCGCCGAAGACGACTGTCGGGATGATGATGGGGAGGAGGAGCAGCGCCCGCACGCCCTCCCGGGCCCGGAACCGGTACCGCGCCAGGCCGTACGCCGCCGCCGTCCCCAGGGGCACGGCCAGCAGGGTCGCGGCCGCGGCGACGCTCAGCGAGTTCGTGAGTCCTCGCCGGAACTCCGGCACCTCGAAGAGGCTGTGGACATACCAGCGGCCCGTCAGGCCTGGCGGTGGGAACTGCCCATACGTGGACGGGTTGAACGAGTCGATGATCACCAGAATGAGCGGGGCCAGCATGTACACGCCCACCAGCCCCAGGAAGGTATAGAGCGCGAGGATGACGGGGTCTCGACGCCCCGCCGTCATGCAGGCGCTCCCTGGCTCGCCCGTAGAGCCTTGCTGACGAGCAGGTTGGAGGTGAACACGGTTGACCAGGTGAGCCCGATCAGCGCGATGGCCTCCACCGCCGCCAGCGGCCATTGCAGGTCGGAGATGTTGTTGTAGATCAGCACGGGAAGGACCAGGACGCGCCCGCCGCCCAGGAGCGTCGGCGTCACGAACGCGTTCATCGCCAGGACGAATGTGAGTTGCGCCGCGGCGTAGAGGCCGGGGAAGGAGAGCGGCCAGGTGACGTGCAGGAACGTCCGCAGGCGCGTGGCTCCCAGGTCCGCGGCGGCCTCCTTCACGGCCGGATCCATCCGCAGCAGCACACTGAGCATGGGGAAGACGGTGAACGGCAGCAGGAAGTGCACCAAGCCGATCACCACCCCGGTGAAGTTGTAGATCAGGCGGATTGGGACGTCGACGAGGTGGAGGCGCGTCAGCATCCAGTTGACGATGCCACCGCGGGCCAGGATGATCAGCCACCCGTACGCACGGACGACCGAGCTGGTGAGGAGCGGTGAGAAGATCAGGATGTACGCGGCGATGACCCAGGTCGGCCGCCGGATCTTCGTGATGGCGTAGGCGGTCGGGTAGCCGATGAGCAGGCAGATGATCGTCGACACTACGGCCAGACGGATCTCCTGGAGGATGACGCCCCCGTAGAACCGGTCGGTGAAGAAGTGCCGGTAGGCTTCGAAGGTGACGATCTTCACGATGCGCGTCCCCTGGACGTGGTACGCGCTGTTCACGAGCAGGAGGGCCAGCGCGGGGATGAGGATCGCCAGGGTAAAGGTCAGGGCGGGGCCGACCAGGCCCAGCACGACGAACTGCTGCCCCCAGTTGCGTGCCAGGCGTGAGGGGCGGGGGACGGCGAGGACGCCCATCGCAAGCTAGGCGGCGTGGGGACTTCCTGCGGTCATTCGGTCAAGACCACGCACTCGGCCGTGCGCCAGCCCACCATGACTTGGTCTCCCGCGACGGGGATCGTCCCATTGCGTGGGGGCACGTGCGCCAGCACTACCTGCTCGGTCGGGGTGACCAGCCGGTACTCGGTGAAGGCCCCTTTGAAGGTCACCGCGCGCACCCGGGCCTCCCACCAGTTCTCCACGTCGCCATCGACCTCGGCCTTGCCCGCGACACGGACGTGCTCGGGCCGGACGGAGACGAAAACCGACGCGCCCGGCTGCGCTCCCGGCTGGGCGAGCGCCCGCACCCTCGCGCCGTGGATCTCGACGATGGCCGCGTCGCGGTCCGCCGCCACCACGCGGCCCTCGAAGAGGTTGCTGTCGCCGAGAAAGGTAGCGACGAAGCGGGTGCGGGGCGTCTCGTAGACCTCTCGCCCCGACCCGACCTGTTCGACGACGCCGTCCTGCATCACCGCGATGCGGTCCGACATCGTCAGCGCCTCCGTCTGGTCGTGGGTGACGTAGATGAAGGTCGTGCCCACCCGCTGCTGGATCTCCTTCAGTTCCTCTTGCATCTGCATCCGCAGTCGGAGATCCAGCGAGCCGAGGGGCTCGTCGAGGAGCAGGACGGCCGGCTCGTTCACCAGTGCCCGCGCGATGGCCACCCGCTGCTTCTGCCCGCCGCTGAGCTGAGTAATCTGCCGGGACTCGAACCCGGCAAGGTCCACCAACTCGAGCGCCTTGAGCACCTTCTGGCGGACGACGCTCGGGCTGAGGCGCTTCATGCGCAGGCCGAAGGCGATGTTGTCGAAGACGTCCAGATGGGGAAAGAGGGCCAGGTGCTGGAAGATCAGGTTCGTGTCACGGCGGTAGGGGGGAACGTCGTTCACCAGACGGCCGCTGAGGTAGACTTCCCCCCTGGTCGGTCGCTCGAAGCCGCCGAGCATTCGAAGAATCGTGGTCTTCCCGCAGCCGCTAGGGCCGAGCAGCGAGAAGAACTCGTTCTGCTTGATCTGCAGGGAGACGTCCCGGACGGCCTGGACCTTGCCGAACTCCTTGCTGACGTGACGCAGCGCGACTGCGATCAGGGATGGTCCCTCAACCAGGCCGTCCGGCGCACCCATCGGTCGGGGTAATGAGGCAGTGTTCACCGCAAGTTGGCCTTGACCTCGCGGTCCCACCGCGCCCGCCACTCCGGCGTCTTCTCGGCGATATAGGCCCAGTCGGGGTTGATCGCCTTCTCGATGACGCTGGGTTGGAATACCGGTTCGCTCTTGTACTGCGGCTTCATGATCACGCCCCTGACTGCCGGGACGGTCGCGGTGAAGTTGCAGTACCGTGCGATGGTGTCCTTCCACAGGTACATGTTGATGATGTCGGAGGCGACGTCGACCTGCGCGGGGGTCGACCCTCTGACGATCTGGAAGTAGTAGGTGAAGGCGATGATGTTCTCCTTCGGGACGGCGTACGCGAAGGGTCCTTCGCCCGGATTGCCCTCCTCGTTCCAGGTGATGGCGAAGCTCGTGAAGTAGGGGGCCACCAGGGCCTCGCCGCGGGCCAGGGCGTCCTTCACCTGCTGGTTGGTGGTGAAGAAGGCCAGGAACTGTCCGTCGCGCGCCGCTTGGCTGAATTTCTCGAAGGCGACGTCGATGTTCTTCTCACTGCCACCGTTCGCGTAGGCGACCCCCAGGAGCCCGTTGAAGCCGAAGGCGTAGTCGAACAGCATGACCTTGCCCTTGAACCGGGGGGCGAAGATATCGTTCCAGGACTGGGGCGGCTCCTTCACCAGCTTCTTGTTGTAGAGGATCCCGATACCGCTCAGCCCCCAGCCGATCCCCTTGTTCTCCTTGACGTGGTAACTCTCGTAGACATTGGCCATGTTCGGGATCTTCTTTGGGTCGAGAGGGAGCCATATATCGTCCAGCATGCCCTTCGTGTGGGCATCGACGTTGAAGAACCCGAAGTTGATGAGCGGCCTGTTGGGGTCAACCTGGCGCTGCGCCACTATCTTCGGATAGGTGACGGCATTGGTCCCTTCGTAAAGCTCGATGTTCACGTTTGGGTGGAGTGTCTCATACTTCCGCTTCACTTCCCGAGGCACAATGCCCTGACCGCCGCCGATCCAGATGAACTCGGTGATGTCCACCCGACCGGGTGGGCTGGCCAGGGCCGATAGAGTGGACCAGGGCGATACGGCACCGAGGGCACCCAGTCCGACAGCGGCTCCGGTGGTTCCCGCCCGTCTCAGTAGCTCCCTCCGCGAGATCTTGCCTTCATGCCCCATGCTCATACTTCCACCCCCTAGGCCGTCTGGCCCACGGTTTAGGTTTCTGATCACGATCCTCTAGCGTTACCGTGCCTGGCATGCGAGTGGCATCGGGAGATGTCGCAGGGTCGATGTTAGCTCCTGGGTTCGGTTCTCCCGTCGCCATTCCTGCTCGACCCAAGAAGTCCATTCAACCAACAACCAATTGACAGCCACGGCGGATGCTCCTACTATTGAGCCGCTATTCAGCGATGATCAGCAGGCTTTGTCCAAGGCGCCGCTCGATCCGAAGCAAAGCCGTGAATGGCAGGGGAATCGGTACGCACAAATGCCGAGGCAAGAGCGTCGACGCTTGCCAGAGATGGCGTGGAGTTTCCCTTCGGGCTCCTCGCTCATGCGGGGCGACCAGGTGACAACGGGTTACCGACTGGGGATCGATATCGGCGGGACGTTTACCGACGTCATGCTGGTCGATGAGCACACGGGAGTGGTCGCCATCCTGAAGACCCCGTCAGTACCTGCCGCGCCTGAGCAGGCGGTCTTCGACGCGATTGACGTCCTCGCACGTCGGGGGATCGATCCGGCCGCCGTGACGCTCTTCGTCCACGGAACGACGCTCGCCGTCAACACACTGATCGAACGGAGCGGCGCCACTACGGGGCTGCTGGTGACCAGGGGGTTTCGAGATATTCTCGAGATCCGCCGTCTGCGGCTGGAAAACTCGACCGACTTCTACGGCGACAAACCTCAACCGTTGGTTCCCCGCCATCGCGTCAAGGAGGTCCACGAGCGCTGTCTCGCCAATGGCAGAATCTATGAGTCGCTCGATCTAGATCAACTGCGGCGGGCTGTGCGCGAACTGGTGGCTGAGGAGGTCAGCGCCATTGCCATCTCCTTCCTGCACGCATACAGGAACCCACTTCACGAGCAACAAGCCCGTGACCTCATCCGCCAGGAGTTCCCCAGCTTGTTTGTTTGCAGCAGCTCGGAAATCTGGCCGCAACAGCGGGAATACGAGCGCACCTTAGTGACGGTGATGAATGCCTACATGGGCGCACGGATGGCACGCTACTTCCAAAGCCTGAATGCCGGGGCATCGCAGCGAGGCCTTCGCGCGCAACTCCTTTCGACGAAATCCAACGGTGGCGTCATGACCGTCGGCCGTGCGGCCGAGGAGCCCGTGCAGACCCTGCTCTCCGGTCCCGCCTCGGGTGTGATCGGTGCCGCGCACGTCGCGAAACTGGCGGGCTTCTCGCGGGTCGTCACGCTCGACATGGGGGGCACAAGCGCCGACGTGGCGGTAGTGAGCGGTGAGCCTGCGTACTCCACTGAGAACATGGTCGGCGACTTCCCCGTCATCATGCCCGCCATCGACGTTAGTTCGATCGGCGCGGGCGGAGGGTCCATAGCCTGGATCGACTCGGTGGGCGTGCTGAAGGTCGGCCCTCAAAGCGTGGGAGCCGACCCAGGGCCTGCCAGCTATGGACGCGGAGGCAGGCACGCGACGGTGACCGACGCCTATGTCCATCTGGGCATCATCGCGCCCGATCGGTTCCTCGGGGGCAGCATGCCGTTGAACCCCGGCTTGGCTGAGGAGGCCCTGGCCTCTTTAGGCGGGCGGCTCGGGCTGGAGTCGCGAGCAACAGCGCAGGCCATCATGGACGTAGCCACCGCCAACATGTACGCTCAGTTCACTCCGCTGATGGCTCGCAAGGGGGTGGACCCGCGGGATTTCGTTCTCCTGGCCTACGGCGGTGCTGGACCGACCCACGCATTTCTGTTCGCGCGCGAAGTAGGCATTAGACGTGTCCTGATCCCACCGAGCCCGGGTACGCTCTGCGCCCTGGGGTGCATCGTCGCTGATCTCCGCAACGACTTCGTCCGCACCATGTACAAGGGCAATGATCAACTGACGGACGCCGATCTCGGGAAGGCCTTCGCGGACCTGGAGGGTGCCGGGCGCAATTGGCTGGCGGCCGAGTCAGCTCAAGGGATTGCCCTGGAGTCGTCCTATGTGCTCTTCAGCGCAGATATGCGGTATGAGGGGCAGGCTTTTGAAATCGAAGTCTCGATCCCCACCGACCTGCGGGGCGACGTGGGGGCCGCCGTCCGGCTCTTCCACCAGCAGTACCACAATCTTTTTGGCATCAGCGACCCGCATGCCGCGGTAACCTTTATCAACCTCCGGACCACGATCGTCGGGGTCACCCAGAAGATCAACGCCCTGCCACTCCCAACCGCTTCCAGGCATGCCGCCTTGCGGGAGACACGGGCGGTCTTCTATGATGGGCGCCTCCAGGAGGCAGCGGTCCTTCACCGGTCTGCGCTCCAACCCGGCGAGGACGTTCCTGGCCCCGCCATTATCGAGCAGTATGACACGACCACCTTCGTGCCCGCGGGTTTTCACATTGGGATTGATGCCGTGGGAAATCTCGTAGGGGAGGAAGCGTAGTGCAGGTCGATCCCATCTTCCTGGAGATCTTCAAGAACCGGGTCCAGGCCATCTCGGAGGAGATGGCCAACGTCGTCCTGCGCACCGGTTTCACGGTCTTCGTGAAAGAGACAGCCGATTTCGGTACCTTTCTTCTGACGCCCAAGGGTGAGACGTTCGGCTCGCCAATGGTGACGGGCGTCAATCTTTCCCTTGGCATTCCTGGCGAGGATGTCATTGCGAGCATCAGCGAATGGCGTGAGGGAGACATTGTGATCGCGAACGACCCCTTCACAACAGGCGGCATGTCCACTCACCTGGCGGACGTCTTCCTCGTAAAGCCCGTCTTCGTGCAAGGGCGTATCATTGCGTTCGGTTGCTGCTTTATCCATTCCTCGGATGTCGGTGGGAGGGTCCCCGGGAGCATCACGCCGACCGCCTATGACATCTACCAGGAAGGCGTACGCATCGCCCCGGTCAAGCTGTATGAGCGTGGTCAGCTCAACGAGACGGTGCTGCGTTTCTTCCTCGACAACTGCCGCATTCCGGAGCAGAACTGGGGGGACCTGAAGGCCCTGATGGCCGGCTTGCACACTGGGGAGCGCCGTCTGTTGGAGCTGGTTCAGCGGTACGGCGTCGAGCAGGTGGAACAGGGCATCGAGGCGCTCCTCGGGTACGCCGAACGCCAGGTGCGG
>JBGPLF010000105.1:0-12762 GCA_041486265.1 bacterium | reverse complement strand
TCTCGCGCTCGAGATACCCGGTCTCGATGCGGCGGCGGATGCGTGAGGGATCGACCTCCACGCAAAGCGCGACCCCGCCTGCCATCGTCACCGCCAGCGGCTGCGCGCCGCCCATGCCGCCGAGGCCCGCCGTGATCACGAGCCGCTTGCGCAACGAACCGCCGAAATGCGTCTCCGCCACCGACGCGAAGGTCTGGTAGGTACCCTGCAGGATGCCCTGCGACCCGATGTACTGCCAGTCGGCCGCGGTGTATCCGCCCCACATGATCAGGCCCCGGCGCTCCAGATCGTACCAGTGCTCGCTGGTGGCCCACCGGCCTACCAGGTTGCTCGTGGCCATCACCACGAGCGGCGCGGTCTCCTGGGTGCGAAACACGCCGATCGGCTTGCCCGATTGCACCACGAGCGTCTCATCGTCGGCGAGCGTCTTCAACGCCGCGACGATGCGCTCATAACTCGGCCAATCTCTCGCGGCCTTCGCGAACGCGCCATAGACCACCAGGTCCTCGGGACGCTCGCCGTTCTCGAGCACGTTCTCCAGCATTCTTAACAGGGCTTCCTGGCGCCACCCCCGGCACCGCAGTAGTGGTCCGCGCGCAGCCCGAATCATGATGTTCCCCTCCTGAGCGTACCTTCTCCTCCGGATGGCGGTGCCCCTCCGGACGGCCGCGGCTCCTGGCCTACCCCGCCTGTGCCTCTTCGAACTCCTGGATCAGCGCCGTTGCATATCGGGCGCCGTCCACCAGATTCTTGATGCTGATGTGCTCATCGAAGGAGTGAATGTTCCGAAAGCCGTTCCCCAGCGTCAGACACACCAGCCCGTGCTCGTTGAAGATGTTGGTGTCGGCGCCCCCCAGCGTCTCTGTGAAAAACGGCTCGATGCCGATCCGCGCGGCTGCCCGGACGGCCATCTGCACGTGACCTGAGTCCAACGAAAAAGCAAAACCCAGGTACTTCTTTTCGATGGCGACGGTGGCGGACCCGCCGCGCCGTTCCGCTGCGCGCGCGACGGCTTCGGTCATATCCTGCAACTGCACGTCCAGGCGTTCCGACGAGAAACTTCTCGCTTCCCCGACCATCTCCACCCGGTCGGGGATGATCGACGGCATTCTCCCACCATGGATCACGCCGACGTTTGCGTGTGTCCCCGGCTCCACTTTCCCCAATCGCATGGCGCCCAGCGCCTCGGCAGCGATGAGGATGGCGCTTACCCCCTCTTCGGGGGCCAGGCCCAAATGCGCAGGCTTCCCTTCGATCCACCACCGGATCCGGTTGCTGTACGGCCCCTTCACGATGATCTGGCCCACGTCCCCGCTGCTGTCGAACACGTAGCCGGCGCGTGACGTGACAAGGGAGTAGTCAAGGTGCTGGGCACCCACCAATCCAGGTTGCTCGCTCACAGTGAGGATCAGCTCGAGTGGCGCGCATGCCACGCCGCTCTCTTGCACTGCCCAAATCCCTTCCAAATATGCCGCAAGCGCGGCCCGGTCATCGGCCCCGAGGATCGTGGTCCCATCCGAGCGGATGACACCGTCCCGGATCACGGGGCGCAGTCCCGCTGTCGGCAGCACAGTGTCCAGGTGCGTGGACAGGAACATCGGGCGGAGGGTGGGCGCGGTCCCCTCCCATCGGGCGATGAGGTTGCCGCAATTCCCTCCGGTCCGCTCATCAGCGTTGTCGAAACGAGTTGAAAACCCCATCCCCCGCAGCCGGCCTGCCACGACCCCGGCAATCTCACGCTCTGATCCGCTAGGGGCGTTGATCTGCGCCAACTCGACGAAGCTGGCGACCAGCCGCTTCTCATCGATTAGCGCAGCCGCTGATGTAGCAGGATTCATCGCGCCGCCCCCAACTGCCATCCCAGACGCTCGGCCCGTTCGATCAGGTCTGGCACCTGGGCGCGCCGCAGCAGTCGCCAGGCGAGGCGTTCCGCGCCGCGCATGATCTCGTCTTCGTCGACCGTCCGCAGCCGCCCATCCTCGATCACCACCTGTCCGTTCACCAGGACCGTGTCGACGGCAGCCCCACTTGCCGAATACACAAGGCCTGCGTAGACGTCGAAGAGCGGCACCAGCTCGGGCCGTCGGAGGCGGACCACTGCCAGATCGGCGCGTTTGCCGGCTTCGATCGAACCCACTACGGTCCCCAGGCCTGCGGCGAGTGCCCCATGTCGCGTGGCCATCGCGAGGGTGGTTTCAGCCCGCGTCACCCTTCCGTCCCGCCGGGCCGCTTTGTGGATGAGGGCACCCGCCTTCATGACGCCGAACATGTCGAGGCTGTCGTTGCTGCACGGACCGTCCGTTCCGAGGCTCACCGGCACCCCCGCCGCAAGCAGGTCAGGCAAAGGTGCGATGCCGTCACCCAGGAACTGGTTGCTCACCGGATTGTGCACCACCACGACCCCCCGGCCGCGCAGCAGCGCGATCTCCTCGGGAACCAACCAGACACAGTGGGCAAGCAGCAGGTCCGGGCCGAGGATTCCCAGGCGGTCCAGATATTCGATCGTACCGGCGGTCCCGAAATGCGCTCGAATGAACTCGACCCGCTCACGCACCTCGGCGGCGTGCATGTTCATGCCCGTGCCGTACTGGATGGCCACCTCGTGGAGAGCGCGTACCATATCGGGACTTGCCGACGTTTCGCTGAGCGGCTCCGGCCGGATGCGGATGCGCCCGCCCGCCCGGCCATGCCACCGGGCAATGAGATCGCCCGTCGCCCGCTGGGCACTCTCGGGAGTCTCCAGGAACTGCGGCGGGATAGGGGCCCACTCGCTCCAGTCCATCGAGGCGCGGCCGAGGACCGCGCGGATGCCGATCCGCTCAACCGCCTCAGCCACCGCATCGAGGACTCCGGGTGCCAGGTTGATGTAGTGGCTGTCGATGACGGTGGTCGTGCCGGTCCTGAGCATCTCCAGCCCCGCGAGGAGGGCGGCGGCGTGAGCCTCCTCCTCGCCCAATAACCGGGACATCGGCCAGACCACGTTGCGCAGCCAGTCGCCGAAGCCCAGGTCGGCGCCGAGCGTGCGGAACAGGACTTGAAACATGTGGTTGTGCGCGTTCACCAGTCCGGGCAGGACGATCGCGTCATCCCGGCCGCACACGCCGGCGTCTGGATACCGGGCCGCCATTTCCGTCCAGGATCCGACCTCGACGATGGCCGGCCCGTCGACCGCGACAGCGCCGTCGCGCACAGTGCGGTGCTGCGCGTCCATCGTCACGACCAGTCCCCCACGAACGATCCGCATCACGTGCCTCCTCGCCGACCTTCCGCCTTCCCTGCCGCTACTGGGGACGCACCCATTGACCCCACCCGGGCTCGCCGACCACCTCGCCGTTGCGCATCACGATCCGCCCGCGCACCACCGTCATCACCGGGCAGCCGTGCAGGCGCATCCCGTCATACATCAGCGCGGTCGCGCGTGACTTCGTGTACAACGTTCGGTGATCGTGGGCGCGCTCCGCCCGAAGATCAACCAGCACCAGATCGGCGTCGGCGCCGGGGGACAGGTTGCCCTTTCGAGGCCACAATCCGAACAGGCGCGCGGCGTTCTCGCCGGTCAAACGGATTAGCTGAGAAAGTGAGATCTTCCCCTGCTGGACCGCAGTGAGCATGAGAGGCAAGAACTCTTCCAAGCCGGGGATACCGGGCAGCGCGCCCCAGATGTCAGCAACGAACGGGGCCTTCTCTTCGATCGCATACGGAGCGTGGTCGGTGCCGATGACGTCGATCACCCCTGCGCGGACGGCCGCCCATAGTCGCTCCTGCGTCGCCCGGGTCCGCAGCGGTGGGTTGCACTTTGCATAGGGGCCCCACTGTTCCAAAGCGTCCTCCGTGAACATCAGGTAGTGCGGACAGGTTTCTGCGCTCACCCGCAGGCCCGCGTCCTTCGCCCGCGCCACCAGGTCGACCGCCGGTGCCGCGCTGATGTGGGCAATCTGGAGCCTGGCGCCCGTCGCCTGAGCCAGCGCGATGCACTGGCCGACCGAGGCCGCCTCGGCGACCTCGGGACGTGACTCGGCATGCGCACGCCCGTCACGGCGGCCTGTCTGCCGGATTCGGTCGATGGCTGCGTCGAGAATCTGCTGCTCCTCGGCGTGCACCGCGTGGACCAGTCCTGTCCTTGCCGTGTGCTCCATGACACGCAGCATCTCTCCGGCGTCCGGGCAGCAGATGCCGACGAACTCATGCGCACGTTCCTTCACGGCCCGGGTCCGGAACGTCTTGAACGCCACGGCGCCCGCTGCGGCCATGGCTTCGATCTCATCCATGTTGTCACTGCTGGCGCCGGCATAGAGCGCGAAGTCGACGATCGATTTGGGCTGGACGTATGCCGCGCGGTCGCGCAGGATGCCCGCGGTATGGACCGGGGGAATGGAAATCGGCATCTCGAGGATCGTCGTGATGCCTCCTGCGGCCGCCGCCTGCGTCCCCGTCAGCCAGTCCTCGCGCTCGATCTTGCCAGGATCCCGCAGGTGGACATGCGTATCGATGATGCCGGGCAATACGTGCAGGTCCGTGGCATCAATCGTCTCACGGGACTCCGGCATTGCGTCGTCTCGATCTACTGCGACGATGCGCCCGTCGTGTATCGCGACCGCCCCGCGCGTCTCGCTGTCGCCGGTGACGAGGCGTCCACCCCGGATGACCAGATCAGCGATCACCGCTCAACCGTCCGCACCGTCACCAGGGGGAGGAGCGCCTGCACCTGGGCGGCGTCGATGGTTCCAGGGAGCAGGCTGGTCACGTCCGCGGCGGCGGCGGCGATGCCGGCCCTCGCGGCTTCTCGAAGGGGCAGCCCGCGCAGCAGGCTGACGGCAAGGCCCGCCGTCAGGCTGTCCCCCGCGCCGATCGTGTTCACCCTCTGTACTGACGGTGGCGTCAGATGCCACCGTCCCTCAGGGGCGACCAGGGCCGCTCCTTCCGCTCCCATCGTCACCACGACCTGACACCCCGGCGTGAGGAGATCCCCGGCACCCGCCAGCACGTCTTCCAGAGAGGACAACGACCGTCCGGTGGCATCTGCCAGTTCTGCGCGGTTCACCTTCACCAGTTGGGGATGGGCGGCAAGGCCCAGGCGGAGGGGAGTGCCGGCGGCATCGAGGAGGACGGGGATCTGCTTCGTCCGCGCCGCTCCTATCGCCTGGGCATAGAAATCGTCGGAAAGTCCGGGAGGGAGACTGCCGGCCAGAACCACGGTACGGGCGCGGCGCAGGCCTGCCAGCACCGCCTCCATCAAGAGACGAGCGGCCCCGGCCTCCACAGCGGGTCCCGGTTCGTTGATCACGGTTTCTTCCCGCCCCGGATCCACGATGAGCGTGCAAACGCGAGAGGGACCCTCCACACGGACAGCGTGGAGGTGGATCCCGTGGGCGCGCGCGCCCCGCGCGATGCTGCGCCCGGCCTCGTCGTTGCCCATCACGCCGACCACCGTGACCTCGGCGCCGAGAACCCGGGCCGCTCTGGCGACGTTCAGCCCCTTGCCGCTGGCCAGCACAGCGGTGGACTCGGATCGGTTGACGCGACCTGTCGCGAAGTCTCGCACCACGACAACGCGGTCAAGGCACAGATTAGGACAGACGATCAGCAGCACGGGGCCACGCCCGCGGATTGAGCTCACGCGCGCGGCGGGGTCACTTCGATGAAGCGGAGGGTGTCCGCCCTGCTGCGGATGCCGGTCGTACCGCCCACCGCCGTGACGCACATTGCCCCCACCGCGTTGGCGAACCGGGCCGTCGCCTCCAGGTCCCACCCGGCCAGGACGCCCGCCAGGAAACCGCCGCAGTAGGCATCGCCGGCGCCCGTCGTATCAACAGCTTCGACGGCGAAGGCGGGTACGCGCCCGCGCCAACCGGCGCCATCAACATAGGAGCCATCCTTGCCCAGTTTGACCGCGACCACCCGAGGTCCCTGCTCCCGCAGCCGCTCGGCCATGCGGGCGGGGTCGTCGCTGCCGGTGATGCGGGCGAACTCATCGCGGTTGCCGAAGATGAAGTCCAGGTGCGGCAGGCAGGGGGAGAGGGCGCTCATCCAGCGCCCCTCCGCGTCCCAGGCCACATCCAGACTCGTGCGGCACCCCGCGGCCTTCGCCCGCTGCAGCAGCCGGGCTGCGGGTGCGCCGTCCATTGCCGGAAGGATGAAGTACCCTCCCAGGTGCAGGATTCGTGTCCGCGCCAGCAAATCATCGGGCACGTCCTCCGGCACCAGGCGGCCATTGGCGCCGACCAAATGCAGGAAGGTGCGCTCCCCGGTGCTGCTGACGATGACGATCGTCGCTGAGGTGCGGCTGCCGGCATCCGGCCGCACGTTGGTTTCCACCCCGTGCTCCGCCAGGACGCTGCGCAGGAACGCGCCAAACGGGTCCTCCCCCACGCGGCCGACCACGGCGGTGGAGACACCGAGCTTGGCCAGCGTGACCCCGGTCGTGTGCGCCAGCCCGCCCGAGCGGAGCTCGACGCCGTCCACCAGCGTGAGCCGGCCGCGCTCCGGCCACTCATCTACCGGCCGGACGATTACGTCGGCCACGAGTACTCCAACGCAGGTGACATCCGGCATGGTCAGTGTACTGGCGTTTCAGGAAGGACGGACCGATCAGCACATGTGCTTCGGCGCCCGGCTTCAATTCGCCTCTCGCTGGAAAGGGGACTCAGTCGCAGCCGAGAAATGGCGACATGTGAGAACGTTCTCCTTTCCCGCACGTGTTCCATTCGATCCGAAACACATTGGGGATGCTCCCTGGGTCAGCGGCGACCACCGGGTATCCTCTGCAACTCCAACCTTCACACGCGCTCGAATTGAGTGGGGGAGAGTTCATGCGGGTGGCGATTGGTCAGGTGATTCACGAAACCAGCACATTCTGCGCGAGACCCACCTCGCTTGAGGACTTCAAAGCCTGGGAGTGGATCCGCGGAAACGACATCGTCCGGCAGCACAGAGGGGTGCGGGACTACCTCGGCGGGATGCAGTCCCTCGACGGACGAGGCGCTCGGGTGTCCTATGGCCGGATGGCACGGCTCGTCATTAAAGACGTCGACGCCCTGGTGTCGTCGGTCCGGGCGCAGGTTCTCGATCCAGAGGTGTTCCTATTGCATGGGATCGACGTCCAGCGCTACAAGGTGGTTGCCCTGAAATCGAGCCAGCATTTCAGGGCTGGATTCGAATCTATTGCGGCGCACATCCTGACCGCCGATCCGCCTGGGCTCACCACGACCGACCTCTCCGTGTTGCCCTACACTCGGATCCGGCGTCCCATGTGGCCGCTCGATCCGGATGCGGAGTTCGCGGGTGCCGCTCGCTCCTGATCAGAAGCGCATCGAGCGCATCTGAGGATCAAGCCAGTCGCGCAGCGCATCGCCCAAGAGGTTGATGGCGGTGGCGGTGAGGAGGATTGCAGAACCGGGGAAGGTAGCTAACCACCACGCGGTCTCAAGGTAGCCGCGGCCCTCTGCAAGCATGTTTCCCCAAGACGGATTGGGTGGTTGCACTCCAAGTCCGAGGAAGCTCAGCGCACCCTCCACGATGAGAATCTGCGCCATTTGATACGAAGCCAACACGGTCACTGAATTCAACGTATTGGGAAAGACATGTCGAAAGACGGTTTTGGTTGGAGTCTGTCCCAGTGCTCGCGCAGCCTCGAGGTATTGCATCTCGCGGATGACCAGAACGCGCGAGCGGATCACGCGCGCGTAGACTGGCCAGCTCGTAATGATGAACGTCGTAATGATGTTCTGCGTGCTCGGTCCCCAAAGGGCTACGACGAGCAAGGCCAGCAGAATAAAGGGGATGGCAAGTTGCAGATCGACCACCCGCATCAGCACGCGCTCTGGCCAGCCCCCAACGTACCCGGCGACCAGTCCCGCGGCCGTGCCGATGAGTGCCGCCCCTATCACCGAGGTCGCACTGATGAGCAGAGAGATGCGGGTTCCGTAGATAATGCGGCTGAGGACGTCTCGACCCAGGTGGTCTGAGCCGAGCCAGAACGTGTGCCCTTCGATCGTTGCGCCCGGCCCTCGCAAGCGCTCAGCGATCGCCTGCTTGTACGGGTTGCGAGGAACCAACACCGGAGCGCCCAGCGCGACCACAAGGACCACCACCACGAGAATGGCGGCGCCGATGGTCCCCAGGATGTACCGCCTGGCGAGCACCGGTAGGGCCGACAGTCGGTCCTTCATCGCAGGTTCCTAATCGTATCTGACCCTGGGATCCAGAAGGACGTACATGACGTCCACCCAGGCGTTGATGACCACAAACACGATCGCCGACAGCAGCACCGCGGTCTGAACGATTGGATAGTCGCGGGCGTACACGCCTTGCACCGTCAAGTATCCTACTCCCGGCCAGGCGAAGACAGTCTCGGTGACGACGGCACCCCCGAGGAGGGTTCCAACCTGTACGCCGATCAGCGTCAGTATCGGAATCAAGGCGTTTCGCAGGGCGTGGCGGGAGAATACCCTGGTTGGCGCCAGACCCTTGGCAACGGCTGTTCGGACATAGTCCTGCCCCAGGACTTCCAGAACCTCCGTCCGAGTGACGCGGACAATGAGCCCCAGGAGGACGAACGAGAGCGTGATGGACGGGAGGACCAGATTTCGGAGAGTGCCATACCCTGACGTGGGCAACCACCGGAGGCCCACGGCGAACACGGTGATGAGCACGAGTCCCAGCCAATAGTTGGGGGTTGACTGCGCCATGATGGCCAGACCTCGCGCCGCCGCATCGTAGATTGAGCCGCGACGCACCGCCGACAAGACGCCAATGGGCATCCCGATGAGGATGGCAAGCCCCGTTGCGGTGCCGGTCAAGAGGATCGTGGCGGGAAACCTGGCAAGAACGTATGGGAGGCTGGGCTGTTGGGCCCGAATGGATTCTCCAAGATCACCCCGAAGCGCGTGAGTCGAGAAGATGATGTATTGCTGGATGAGCGGTCGATCAAGACCAAGCTCGTGGCGCATGATGGCCACCCGTTCGGGAGTAGCGTTCTCCCCCAAGAGCAGGATCGCAGGATCGCCTGGAAGGACGCGAAGCAGAAGGAAGACGACGATGGACGCCAGCCACAAGACGATGATCGAGTCCACCAGTCTCCGGAGAAGAATATGGGGCATAACGCGAATTCCTGCAGGTCTTCCTCTCTCGCGAGATGGCCCAGGGGGGCTTGGAATCTCCCCCCTGAGCCTTGAGGCCCTACGTCAGTGAAGTCTCGTGAAGGTAGATGTACTCGTCTGCTCGAGCGGTAAACCCGCGGACGCGCTTGTCTACGCCGAGCACGGTATTCAGGTAGTGAAGGAGGATCCACGGCGCATCGGCCATGATCATCTCTTGCGCCTTGTCGTAGATGAGCCGGGCGTGGTTGTCGTCCAGCGTGAACAACCCGGCGTCGATCAGCGCATCGAGCTTCTCGTTCCGATAGGCCATCCAATGGGAGTTGTAGTCGGAGTGGAAGCGCAGGCGCAGGATGCTGTCCTCCTGGAACGTGAGCGTCCCCTGGCCGTATACCCAAGCGTCGTACTTGCTCTGGGGGCCCTTCGTGAACACCTCGTTGATCAGAACACCTATCTCTGGTGACTCAAAATCCACCTTCACGCCAATCTCGGTGAGGAAACCGGCGATGGCCTCTCCTACCGGTCGGTAGTTGGGAGGGGCAGCGAGCTTCAGCGTGAAGGTGCTCGGGTAACCTGCCTCGGATAGGAGTGCCTTGGCTTTCGCCGGGCTGTAGGGGTACGGCTTCAGGTTCGGATTCGCGAAGGGATACCCCGGTGCGAGCGGGGAGTTCGCCACCTGAGCGTGGCCTCTGAGAATATTGTTGACGATGCTCTCCTTGTCGACGGCATGGTTGAAGGCCTGCCGGACACGGACATCCGCCAACGGTCCACGATCCTGGCGCATCGCCACGTAGACGACCCGGCCTGTCGTGCGCTCCCGGACTTCCAATTTATCTGACCGGCGGACTCGGTCCACCTGGTCAACCGGGAGATTGTTGATGATATGCACGTCACCCGCCAGCAGCGCCGCGATGCGAGTGGCGTCATCGACGATGAACTGCATGTCAATGCTGTCGAGCCGTGGCTTGGGCTGAGTCCAGTATTTGTCGTTCGCCCGCAGTTTGAGGTGCTGCGCAGGCACGAATTCCTCGGCCTGGTACGGTCCTGTCCCTGCAGACCGCGTGGTCATGCCTCGTCCCAGCTGGGCGGCCATCTTCGGCGGAACGAGCGAAAGGCCGGTGAGGCTCGGCACAAGGGTTCGATCCGGCTTGACGGTGCGTATCCGGACGGTATTGTCGTCGACGATGTCTACTGATTCCACCGACGGGAAGAGATAAGAACGCACTGCAGCGTACGATTTCTGGTACACGGTATCCAGGCTGTATTTGAAACTCTCCGCATTCACGGGTTCACCGTTTGCGAAGGCGACGCCTCGCCGCAGCTTGACCCGGATGGATCGGTTGTCCACACGCTCCCACGAGGTCGCGAGGCGAGGGACCAGCTCCATCTTGCCGCCGGTGAACTGCCGGAAGAACGGCTGGTCGTAGATGGTATCCACAATCGCGTCATTGCGAATTGTGTCCGACATCCGGGGATCGAGAGTCCTCAAGTTCTCATTGAGCCCAAACTTGAGTGCCTTCGTAGCCGGCTGAGCAGAAGCGGTGGGTATCCATCCTATGGACCGACCAAGCGCAATCGAAGTTGCGGTAATGGCAGCGGTGCCAATCAACTCTCTGCGCGTGATCGTCTTGCCGCGAGCGGGCCTCTCGGGCTTGCGTTTCTCCTCCATCGTCTCGCCCTCCTTTGGGTATTTCCTTCGGAATCCTGGCCGCGCGCGAGGACCCGGTGAATGACGCGAACCTCCAGTGCGCTATCTGAGCAAAAGCCTACAGATCGATCACCTTCACGGCCATCAGGCGCGGCCCCGATTTGCTTCGTTTGCCCGCTCTTTAAGTAATCCTCGACATTTCGAAGTGGAGTTGGAGCGAACCCGAAGCACCCTCGCCGCCCTGGGATTGGGGCTATGCTCCATCAGCTACGATTCTGTGGAGATCCTCAGGGAGTTCGCCGCGCGACGGGGCGTCACGTTTCCGCTGCTGGCGGATCCGGACTCAACCATCATCCGCCGGTTCGGTCTGTTCAACGAGCAGGCCGAGGTGGGCAGCCGCTATTACGGGATGGCCCATCCCGGCATCTTCCTGGTCGATGCGTCGGGTATCGTGCGCGATCGATTCTTCGAGCAGCGCTACTATCATCGGATGACGATGCCGTCTGTGCTCTGGCGTTTGGGAGCGGCGACGGCGATGGAGCAGGAATGAGTGAACCGCGATCACGTCCAGGTCCGGACCAGTGCGCCTCAAGCGACCGTGCATCCCGGAAACCGGGTGACCCTGGTTGTGGATCTGGATCCCCCATCCTGGAGTTCACGTCTACGGACCCGAGGTCAGCGGGGGGTACCAGGGACTCATCGTCTCCATCGACCCGCAACCGTGGCTGACGGTCTATCCTGCCCGCTATCCTCCTGCCCGGCCGCTCAGCCTGCCGTGGACGGACGAAATCCTGACCGGATATACGGAGCCCGTTCGGATCGAGATTGATGTCGCACTCGGAACGCGCCAGGAACTTGCCGCCCTTCTGGAAGCGGGGCAGGGTCTCACGCTGACCGGAACCTGCTCGCCGCAGGCGTGCGACGATCGGGTATGCTTGCCGCCCGAGTCGATCAGCATTCAGTGGCGCTTCGACCTGATCCTTCCCGACCTGGCGCGCGTGCCGGAACCCCAGCAACACAAAGGCAAAGATTAGTGTCGGTCTGACTGGTGGAGACGAGGGGATTCGAACCCCTGACCCCCTGCGTGCAAAGCAGGTGCTCTCCCACTGAGCTACGTCCCCCCGTCGCTGCAGAAGACAACGCGACAGGATTATAGCAGGTGGCGCGCTGACAAGGTGAGGGCGCTCTGGGATGAAAGGCAAGGGCTGACCGGCCAGCCGGCCAGCCCTTGCGTCTGAATCTATGCGGTTGTGCGGAGTTGCTAGTGCCGGACGGTGAGCCCGAGGTAGACGCCGCTCCATTGGACGTGTGTTCCCAGGACGGTAGCGTCGCCACTGTTAATAGCATTAACGTTGAACGCGCCGGATCTCCATCCCAACTCGAGGCTGCTCATCCCGTTTGGCAGATTCCATCCCAGTGCGGCAGAGTAGACCCCGACGTTGGCCGTCCCGGTCGCCCTTGCATTGATGGTGTTACACGGGAACGCGTTGCAGTACAGGTACTGATCGCTCGGGCCGAAGGTGGCGCTGCCCGCCACATACCACCGTCCGTTGCTCCCCAGCGGCCACATGACGTCGCCTCCGAAGACGAGGCCGCTGGTCCTCTGCTGCGTTAGGAGCACGCCGACGTTAGTCGCCTGCCAGTCGTTGTTACCGTAGCCAACAAAGACGAGGACCTGCCCGGACCCCAGCATGAACGGGACGCCGAGATCGATGTCATAATACCGCCAGCTGCCGCCATTATAGAAGCAGTTGGGGGGACCGCCCAGGCTTGGGCAGCCCCACGATGTGAGTGAGCCCGTGTCCAGGTTGGCCCTCAGTCCGAAGCGCGTGTTGGGGAATTGAAGAAAGCCCGTGAACCCCAACATCGTTGTCGTCTGGTTGTACGGCAGGTCAAAGAAGACCGGAGGGGTGGGGTCGGTCCAGTTGGCGGTTGACGGGTTGATCCGGATATTGAACCATGACATCGCCGATGCAGGAATGCTTACAGCCATCAAGAGGATGACTGCGACCGCCAGCG
>JBGPLF010000104.1:0-12811 GCA_041486265.1 bacterium | reverse complement strand
CATCGCCACGTTGTTCTGCCCGGTGGCGATCACCAGGTTGACCCGGGTAATCACGCCGTCGTCGTCGACCCGATAGTGATGGAAGAGCGTGCCGCGTGGCGCCTCGGCGACTCCCACGCCCTCGTGACGGTTGCGCGCGGCGTGCGCCCGCACGTCATGGTCAAGGATCGATGGATCATCGAGCAGCTGACCGATGCGTTCCAGGCCGAAGAGGATCTCAATCAGCCGCGCGTAGTGATAATGGAATGAGCTCAGCACCGCGCCTCGGCCCAACTGCCGGAACTCGGCGAGTTCAGCGTCGGCCAGCGGGGTGCCGCAGTGCGACGCGACGTTCAGCCGGGCGAGCGGCCCCACGCGGTACGCCCCGGCCGGATAGCCCTGCGGCAGATAATAGGGGAATTTCAGGTAGGACCATGGCTCCGTCGCTTCGCCCAGAAACTCCCAGTAGCGCGTGGGATCAAGTCCGTCAGCGACGATGACGCCGGTGGCGTCGACGAGGCGCCAGCGACCGTCGTAGTGTTCCAGCCCGCCGTCCGGCGTCACCAGCCCGGCGAAGAGACCGGGAAAGTTGCCGAAGACGCGGGCCTCCTCCATGTGGGCATCCAGCATCTGCTTGAAGATTGCGAGCGTCCTGCGCGCCGTCCACATAGCCTCAGGCCAGCCGACCAGCAGGCGCTCGCGCTTCGTCTCACTTAGGGGCTCGCTCACTCCGCCGGGCACGACCCACGCGGGGTGGATGCGCTTGCCGCCGAGGGTCTCGATGATCTCCTGGCCGTACTGGCGCAGGCGGATCCCGGCCCGAGCCAGATCGGGATGGCGCGCGATCACGCCGAACACGTTGCGCTCCTCGGGCGGCGCGTCGTAGCCGAGCAGCAGGTCGGGCGACGACATGTGGAAGAAGGACAGCGCGTGGGACTGGACGAGCTGCGCCAGGTGCATGAGGCGCCTGAGCCGTTCCGCCGCGGGCGGGATCGCGACGGCCAGCAGCGCATCTCCGGCCTTGGCCGAGGCGATCAGGTGGCTGACGGGGCAGATCCCGCACACGCGCGCAGTGATCGCCGGCATTTCGTGAAAGAGCCGCCCTTCGCAGAACTTCTCGAAGCCGCGGAACTCCGTGACATGGAACCGGGCCTCGCTCACCGCGCCGGCGTCGTCGAGGTGAATAGTGATCTTCGCATGACCCTCGATGCGCGTCACGGGATCGATGACGATCCGCCTGGCCATCACACGCCTCCTAGCCGTACTTCAGCCGCCCGGCCAGATCGGGCACGCGGCCGTCGAGCAGGTCGGTCAGCACCGCGTAGATCAGATCCGCGGCCGGCGGGCACCCGGGCAGAAAGAGATCCACCGGCACCACCTGGTGGACGGGCAGCACGCGGTCCAGCAGGGCCGGCACGATACCGCCGTCCTGCGGCAACTGCTTTTGGATCGTCGCGTTCTCTATGTACGCACGCTGCAGCACCGGCTCGGCCCGCCCCAGAGGGTTGCGCAGCGCGGTGACGTTGCCGGTGACGGCGCAGTCGCCGAAGGCGACAAGCATCTTCGTGCGCGCACGGACGGTCTGGATGAGGTGCAGGTGATCCTCGTTGGCGACGGCGCCTTCGACCAGCGTGACGTCCACCTGCTCGGGGAATTCCTTGACGTCCATGATAGGACTGTAGACGAGCCGGATGCGCGGCGCCAGGTCGATCAGCCGCTCATCAAGGTCGAGAAAGGACATGTGGCAGCCTGAACACCCGCCCATCCAGACGGTCGCCAGCCTCACCGGATCCATCGGCGCTGCTCTCTGGCGGTGGTGATGTAGCTCAGGAACTCGCGGTGCTTGACCATCTCTGCGGCCGAGACCCCCTTCTCGAACAGGGCACCGGTGGGACACACCTGCACGCACTTGCCGCAGGAGGTGCACGTCTGCGAGGTGCCCCACGGTTGGTGAAGATCAACAATGACCTGCGATCGCCGACCGCGGCCGGCGACGTCCCACGTATGCGCGCCCTCGACTTCATCGCACACGCGCACGCAGCGCGTGCACAGGATGCACCGGTTGTTGTCTAGCACAAATCGTTCGTGCGACGCGTCCAGCGAGCGCCGTGGTGACTGGTACGGGTAGCGCACGTGCGTCATCCCGACGGCGTAGCCCAGGTTTTGGAGGTCGCAGTGGCCATTGACCACGCACGTGGAGCAGATGTGGTTCCCCTCAGCGAAGAGCAGCTCGACGATCATCTGACGGTACGCGGCCAGGCGGGGGGTGTCGGTCGTCACCTCCATCCCTTCGACCACCTTGGTCACGCACGCCGGCAGCGGCCTGGGTGCCCCTTTCACCTCAACCAGGCAGAGCCGGCACGCGCCCACTTCGGAGAGGCCGTCGAGATGGCAGAGTGTCGGGATCACGATCCCGTGCTCGCGCGCCGCGTCGAGGATCGTCTCGTCCTCCTGCGCGCCGATTGGTTCCCCGTTGATGACAAGGGTCTTGACGGTCATGCGCTCACCCCCACCGGCACGGTCGGCCGCATCGGACAGACACCGGCTGGACACCGCCGCTCCACAATGTGCGCCAGGTACTCATCGCGGAAGTACCGCAGCGTCGCGAGGATCGGGTTCGGCGCGGCCTGCCCCAACCCGCAGAGGCTGGCGTGCTTGACCATGTCGCTCAACTCTTCGAGTGAGGCCAGGTCGGCCAGGGTGGCCTCGCCTTCGGTAATCTTCTTCAACAGCCCGTGGAGTTGCACGGTCCCGGCGCGGCAGGGGATGCACTTGCCGCACGACTCGTCCATGCAGAACTCCATGAAGTACCGGGCGACATCCACCATGCAGGTGTGGTCGTCCATGATGATCATGCCGCCCGACCCCATGCTCGACCCCAACCCGATCATGGAGTCGTAATCCACCGGGACGTCGAGCAGGTGGGCCGGCAGGCACCCCCCCGGCGGCCCGCCGGTCTGGATCGCCTTGATGGTGCGCCCCGGCAGCGGCCCGCCAGCGATCTCCTCCACGATCTGCCGCAGCGGCATGCCCATCGGCACCTCGACGACGCCCGTGCTCCGCACGGCGCCGCCGATGCTGAAGACTTTGGTCCCGCGGCTCTTCTCGGTGCCGATGGCCGCGTACCAGGCGCCGCCGCGCTCAATGATCGCCGGCACGGCCGCGAGGGTTTCGACGTTATTGATCAGCGTGGGCGCGCCCCACAATCCCGACTCCGCGGGATATGGCGGGCGCGGGCGCGGCCAGCCACGCTTCCCCTCGATGGACGCGATGAGGGCTGTCTCCTCGCCGCACACGTAGGCGCCGGCCCCAATCCTCAAGTCCACGCGGAAACTGAACGCGGAATCGGCGATGCGCGCGCCAAGCAGGCGCATCGCCTCGGCCTGGCGGATCGCGATCTGCAGACGGTGGATGGCCAGCGGATACTCGCCGCGCACGTAAATGTAGCCGTGCGAGGCGCCGACCGCGTAGGCGGCGATCGCCATCCCCTCCAGCACCCGGTGGGGGTCACCTTCCAACACCGTGCGATCCATGAAGGCACCGGGGTCGCCCTCGTCGGCGTTGCATACGACGTACTTGCGCTCGCCCCGGGCCTTGGCTACGGTGCTCCACTTCAATCCGGTGGGGAAACCGGCGCCGCCACGGCCGCGCAGGCCGCTGGTCCGGATCTGCTCGATCACCACCGCCGGCGTCATCTCGGTGACGGCGCGCAGCAAGGCCGTGTAGCCGCCGGCGGCGATCGTCTCTTCGATCCGCTCGGGATCGATGCGGCCGCACGATGCCAGCACGACCGGCTGCTGCGCCGCGAAGAACGGGCGGGCGGTGTCGAGAGCAAGCGCGCGCGCGGGCGTGCCGGCCTCGAGGTGGGACCGCACGATCTCGTCGACGGCGCGGGGGGTGCGGGCCGGGTAGAGGGTACCGTCAGGCTCCACGCGGATCAGCGGACCTTCGCTGCACGGCCCCATGCAACCGGCGCCCGTCACGTCGATCTCCGGTTTGCCAACGGCGATGGACTGGAACACTGCCCGGAGCGCCGTGGCCCCACGCGAGATGCACCCGGCGCCCTCGCATACCTTCACGCGGTAGCGGCAGGCATGCTGGCGCTGCTGTTCAGCGTTGACGATCGCGGTCAGTTCGTCACGATTCATGCTTCACCCACGGCTGCAGCCGATCGAGCACTTCGGCCGTGCTGAGTTCGCCCGTGACTTCGTCATCAAACACCACGACGGGCGCCTGGCTGCATGGCCCCAGGCACCGGACGGCTTCGACCGTGATCGCACCGTCCGACCGTGTGCCGCCGGCGGGGACCCCGGTCGTTCGCTCGACGGCCCGCAGAATCTCGCTCGCCCGCCGGACATAGCAGGCGGTGCCCGAGCAGACGGTCACGGTATGGCGGCCCTTGGGCGATAGCGAGAAGAAATGGTAGAACGTCGCCACGCCGTACACCGTGCTGGGCGGCACGGCCAGTTGACGGGCGACGTAGGCCAGCACGTCCGCGGGGAGATGCCCGAAGAGCCGCTGCGCCGCGTGCAGCACTTCGATGAGACTGTCGGGCCGGTGGTGATGCCGGCGCATCGCGGCGTCCACCTCCTGGTATCGGGGATCGTGCCTCAAGGCCTCAGGCGGCATTGCGGCGCACTTCCCGCTGGGCCTCGATCCAGGCAATCCAAAGCCCTAGTCCCTCGCCCGTGCGGGCCGACAGCGGAAACAGCGGCGCGGTGGTGACCTCGCGCAGGCCCTCCATGAACGAGGACACCGAGAAGTCCGTCACCGGCAGCAGGTCCACTTTGTTGAGGACCACCGCGTCGGCCTTCGAGAACGTGGACGGGTACTTCAGGGGCTTATCGTCGCCCTCGGGGACGCTGGCTACCACGACCCGCAAGTGCTCCCCGAGATCGTACGCGGCCGGGCAGACCAGGTTGCCGACGTTCTCGACAAACAAGACTCGGATGTCGTCGAGCGGCAGCCGTCCCAGCGCCATCCGGACCAGGTTCGCGTCGAGATGGCACGCGTTGCCGATCAGGCGCGTCTCGATCTGCACCGACGGGACGCCGCACCGGGCCAGCCGTTCGGCGTCGCGCGTCGTCGCGATGTCCCCCTCGATGACGCCGAGCTCGACCCGCGGGTGCAGAATCGCCGCCGTCTGCTCCAGCAGCGCGGTCTTCCCGCTGCCAGGCGATCCGATCACATTGATCGCCAGCACCCCGGCCCGAGTCAGCGTGGCGCGCACCTCTTCTGCGAGGGCGTCGTTGGCGCGCAGGATCCGTTCCACCACCTCGATCCGCATGATCACTCCCCCTCAATCCATTCCAAAGACAGATCCGACCCATCCGTCGATTGCACGTCGAGCGCCGCGCCGGCCAGGACCGGGCCGTCGCGCATGAGCTCAAACGCAAACGCCAGCGCCTCAGCCGCCACGCCGCTCTCCGTGCCAACGCGAACTCCGACCGCCCGGACGGCGGACAACCCGTGGCGCTGGGCGGCGGCGGCCACCTCGCTCAGCAGGGATTCGGCAATCGACACCTCGTGCATGGCCGCCCCTAAAAGGTCTGATTGGCCAGCGCCATCATGCCGCGGGTGTAGTGTTCCAGGGCCGCGACCCGGCGGGCCGTCAAGGTCACGCAGGCCCAACGCCAGTGGAACGCCAGCACGTCGCCGATCGTGGCGCCGTCAAGAAATCCATCGCTGTCAATCGCCCGCAGGACGCGCGCAGGCTGCAGGTCGCCGAACGCCAGGCGCCCATCCCGGATCACGACGGGACTGTACGAGACCGTGAACGCGCCGGGCTCGATGTCGGTGATCGTCCCCCAGCCGATCCGGCAGAGGTCGAGGGCAGTGTCGCCGTGCGGCAGTCCTGCGCGGAATGACACGTCGAACACGTGGAAAGCGTGGTGGGCCCGCGCGCCGGCCGGAGGTTTGCCGACGAGCAACTCCAGAGTGGACGGACGGACATGCCCGCGGAAGCGCTCGTGCAGGTGGCGGACGTAGCGAGCCCAGTCCACGCCTTCCAGTAGTTCGTTGCCGATCCAGTACGCTTCAACGGCGCGCACATCGAAGGGATCGGCGATCCCGTTCGACTCAGCAATCAACTGCAGATACGGGTAGGCGGCCGCAAACGTCTTCAGGTGGCGCCGCAGCCCCTCGTCGGCCGCATCCTCTTTGAGATACGCCAGCAGCTCGGCGTTGACGTCCCCGCCACAGTAGCCCAGGCGGTTCGGCATGAACGCAAATCGCGTGAACAGCCTCAGGCCCTCCAGCGAACCGAGGGGTGCCTGGAGAACGGCGCTGCGCGCTGTGGCGGCTGGCAGAGGCCGCGCCTCATCGATCATGAACGTCCCTCCGCTGCCACGATACCGCGGCGACGGCAATGCTGCCCATCGGTCGGCGAGCGGATTCCGCAATCGGGGACCTTAGGGACTATGACGGGAGACGAGACGCCGGATTGAGCCAGAGGTCGAGGTCTTGCCCGATCGCCATCAATCCGATGGACGTGGCGACGATCGCCAGCGCGGGCGGGCCCACCCACCAGAGCCAGGCGTCGGTCACGAACAGCAGCGGATAGGCGAAGGCCTGGTGCAGGACCAAACCCCAGCTCACGCGCCCCGGGTCGCCGAGGCCCAACACGCCAAGCGTTGCTTCCATCAGCACGGCCCAGCGCACCGTGAGCAGGAACTTGGTGGAGAGGATCGGCGCGATCTCCGGCAGGATGCCTGTCCGGATCAGGCGCGCCCGCGTGGCGCCGAGCGCACGGCCGGCCTCCATGTACTCCTTGCGCATGGTCACCACCACCTGGGCGTGCACGATGCGGGCGAAGGCCGCCCAGCTCACGAGGACGAGCGTCGCGACAAGCGGCCAGAAGCCCGCTCCCAGGAAGACGACGAGCAGGACGACGAGCGGGACGCTGGGGATTGCCAGGAACAGATCCACGACCGCCGTCGAGAGGGACCGGCCTCGGGCCCACACCCCGGCCGTCACCCCGACGAACGCCGACAGTGCGGTGGACAGGCCCGCAGCCAGGAAGCCGACGAGGAGGGACGTGCGGGCCCCGTAGAGCACCAGGCTGAACAGGTCCTGGCCCAGAGTATTGGTGCCCAGCAGGAAGCGCGGCCCCGGCGGCGCGGCGGGATTCCCGACGGTCCGAAACGGGTCGTAGGGAGCCAGATACGGCGCGGCCAGCGCCAGGACGGCGACAACGGTGAGCAGGACGGTGCCCAACACGGCCGAGGCATGCGCGGCCCGCCGGCGCGGGATCGATCGCCGCGTCGTCATCATGACGTAGCCGCCACCCTCGGGTCGAGCCGGGACGCGAGCACGTCCAGGAGAAAGTTCATGGTCAACACGGCCAGGCTGGAGATGAAGACGACACCCTGCAGCACGGGATAGTCCCGCGCCCCGACCGCCTCATACAGCAGCAGGCCCATGCCTGGATACGCGAAGATACGCTCGACCACCGCGGCGCCGGCCACGGCGGCGGCAAGCCTCAAGCCGAGGAGCGTGACGACGGGCGGAAGGGCACTGCGCAGCGCGTGCCAGGCGATGCGGCGCGGCGGCAGGCCTTTGGCTCGCGCGGTGACCAGGTACCGCTCGCCCAGCACCGGGATTACAGCATTGCGCACCAGAAGCGCAAAGGCAGGCAGGAGCGCGATCACCAGCACCAGGCCCGGGAGGACCGCGTGCCAGAGGACATCGGGCAGCCGCTGCAGGACACCCTGCTCATACGTAAACGGCGTGAAGGCGCCCGCGGCGGGAAACAAATGCCGCCGCGAGGCCAGGAAGACGATCATGATCATGGCCACCAGGAACTCCGGCAGGGCGCCGATCCCGACGGCCGCGGCAAAGACGAAGCCGGTAAAGTCGCCCTGCCGCCTCCGGGCCGATGCCCACCCCAGCAGGCCTCCCAATGTCGCTGCGGTCACGACGGCGCCACCCACGAGGAAGAGGGTCCAGGGAAGCCGCTCTGCCACGATGCGTGACACGGGGCGGCGCGAGACGATTGACCAGCCCAGGTCGCCGCGCGCGAGCCCGGTGAGGTAGTGGACGAACTGCGTCGCCAGCGGTGCATCGAGATGATAGGTGGCCAGCAATGCCTGCCGGCCGGCCGCGGGAAGCAGCGCCGTGTCGGGGCCGCCTCCACCGGCGAGCGGGCTGCCGGGCAGCGCGCGCGGGATGAAAAAGTTCAGCACGATGACCAGACAGACGAGTCCGGCGAATCGCGCCACCCGTCGTCCCATTGATGCCGGGCCCATGCGCGGGCGCCTCTATGGCTTCAGAAAGGCGAGTTTGTTCTCAATCAGCGGGATGCCGTTCATCAATCCGCCCCGTACCGCGACCGGAGTGAACTGACGGCTATCATACACCCAGTAGAAGCGCCGATAATACAACGGGAGCGTCGGCAGTTCCTCGGCCAGGATCGCCTGCATCCGCTCGACCAGGCGGTGGCGGGCGCCAGCATCCAGTGTCCTGACCTGGGCGGCAGCCAGACGCTGATATTCTGGACTCGCGAATCCGGTCGTCTGCCCGAACTGGTTGGCCTCGCTTCCGTCGAACCACCGCCGAAGGTAATCGGGGTCACCGCCCGCGCCGATGTGAAACGTCAGCGCCATCTGGAACCGGCCTTCGGCGATCAGCGCCGCGCGCGTCTGCGCGTCCACGGTGCGGACCGTGAGCTCGATGCCGGCTGCGCGAAGCGTCTGCTGGAGCAGCGGCGGCACCGGCGAGGGACTGCTTAGTAATTCAATCCGGAGTGGCGCGACCCCCGCGCCGGCGAGCAGGCTTCTGGCTTTGGCAGGATCGTAGGGGTACGCGCGAACCTGTGGGGCGAACCAGGAATCGCCCGGCGGGACGACTCCGGGATTCCCGGGCACGCCCGGGCCGCGCGTCACCAGCGTCGCCAGTTGCGTGCGATTGATAGCATACGCGATGCCCTGGCGCACAGCCTTTTGATTGAGCGGAGGCCGGTCGAGATTGAACAACAGCCGCGCAATCGAGAGGGGTTCGGTCGGCCATACTCTGAGATACGAGTGCCCAGCGAACACCGGCACGACGTCGTAGGTCTCGGAGAGGGCCGCGTCGGCCTGGCCGCTCTGCACCGCCAGCACCTGGCGCTCGGCCGGGAGCACCGTGTACCGGATCTCTTCGAACCGCGGCCGGCCGCGAAAGTAGCGCGGGTTGGCGCGAAACCGATAATCGCCGGTTCCAGAATGGTATTCGGCCAGCACGTAGGGACCCGAACCGATCGCCACCTTCAGCGTCTGTGCCGGACGAGGATCATCGATGTCTCGCCAGATGTGCTCTGGGATGATCGGCACGACGCCGGCGATCTCCTCGAGAAACGGGGCAAACGGCTCGCGGAGCACGAAGGTCACGGTGTGCGACCCATCCGCGACGACGTCCTCGATGATGCGGGTGTCGACCCAGACGAAGGGATGCACCCGGTAATACTCAAAGGTGAATTTCACATCGCGTGCGGTCAGCGGCCGGCCGTCGTGCCAGGCCACGTCCGGGTGGAGCGTGAAGGTCACCTTCTTCCCGTCCGGAGAGATCCGCCAGATCTGCGCCAGCCAGGGAATGATCCCAGACCCGTCTTTCCAGGTCAGCGTGTCGTAGAGGAGCGAGAGGCGGACGACTCCACCCGGCCCGACGGTCGAGACCGCAAACGGCGACGGAAACCCGACGTCGGTCCACCAGACCAGACGGAGGACACTGGGCACCTGCGGTTGAGCAAGCGCCGACACGACGAGCAGCAGGCAGGCAAGGGCGGTCCCGGCCGCGATGCGCCGGGTCATTGCAGCGTTTCGAAGACCTCGAGGATTTCGGCGGCTTCGTCCGCCTCGATCTCACGGATCGCCGAGCCGTAAGCGACGAGCACGTACGCGCCGGGCTGCAGGCCGTCCAGGAGCTCGGTCGAGATGTCGCGCGGTCCCTCCGGCCCCTCGGCGCGCGCGCGCCCGGGTCCCAGGAACGTCGTAATGCGATACGGCAGCGCCAGACACATGGTCGTCGATTGCAGTATCCCAATTCTACCCCTCTCCGGACAATACTTCGCTGACTCGATGGACACCATCGGACACCGGCAGTACGGTGGGCTCGAAGGGGGTGGGGTGTCATGTCCACTGTTGACGATGCCATCCGCCGCGCCTACAACGACCTGGGGGAGCGCCGCTTCGCCGGCATCTGCGGGGCCTCCAACGCCGGTGACGCCTGGTTCGATGAGCATGTGCCGGCCTGCTCCCGCCAGGAGGAGGTCCAGCTGCGCAACATCTGCCCGATCTACGCCTGCGCGCGCCAGCGCGAGGTCGAGCATTGCGGGGTCTGCCCGGAGTTCCCCTGCCACCTGCTGCTGCTGTTTGCGGCCCATGACGGCAAGCCGGGCGAGCGGCTCGTCTCGGCCGCGATGCGCGCGACGCTGGGCGATGAGGGCTGGACAGAGTGGGCCCGCACGCATCCGACCGGCGAGATCTTGTGTCCGCTGCAGCCGAGGGCCCGGTAGGGCGAAGGGTCATTCGGGTCCGCGTTGACCATTCGCCGTTTTCCTCGCCTGGTGGCCACGGCTGCCGTCGCCTCCGGCGCCGGCCTGGTGCTGCTTCGCCCCTGGATGCAGCGCTGGGGCGTCACCGCTAACGAAGCGCGCCGGGCCCTGCCGGGTGACGAGCTGGTCCCGGATCCGCGGTATCAAGCCACGCGCGCGATCGCCATCCGAGCCCCTGCCGCCGCGATCTGGCCCTGGCTGGTTCAGATAGGACAAGGCCGCGGCGGATTCTACAGCTACGACTGGCTTCAGAACCTGGCGGGCCTCGCGATCCACAGCGCCGATCGGATCATCCCCGAATTCCAGCGCCTGGAAGCCGGAGACATCGTACATCTCGCTCCCCACATCGGCATGGCCGTCGCGGTCATCGAGCCGGTCCGGGCGCTCGTCATCCGCTCCGTGGCCGACATCCGCACCAGGCAGCCGATCGATCGCCGTGATCCGCGCTTCTTCGACTGGACCTGGGCATTCATCCTCGACGAGGTGGATGAGCGCGTGACACGGCTGATCGTCCGGGAGCGGGCCGACTTCATCCCCAGCCTCGGCATGATGGTGCTCGGCAGCCTGGCCTACGGGCCGATTGACTTCGTGATGACCCGGAAGATGCTGCTGGGCCTCAAGCAGCGGGCAGAGCGGGAGGGATAGCACCGGCCGCACCGGAACTCAGTCACGGTGCACAACGCAGGCCTGGCGCAGATGCGAGAGCTGAGAGTCCCCCCGGGGGCTCTCGTCATCACGGTCCCCCTTCACTTCTATGCCGCACAGCCTGGAGGGAAGAGCCTTGAAAATCACCGCCGTGAAACCGCTCGTCATGAGCGACGCCTGGCGCAACCTGATCTTCATCCAGGTGGAGACTGACGAAGGGGTGACCGGGGTGGGTGAGGTCTCGCTCACCAACCGGGAAGAGGGCATCTTGGGTTACCTGGACGGGGCCACGCGACGTCACGTCATCGGCAGCGATCCCTTCAATATCGAAGACCTGTGGCTGCGGATGTACCGCAACGACTTCTGGCGAGGCGGCGATATCGCGATGACCGTCTTGAGCGGCATCGAGATCGCGTGCTGGGACATCATTGGGAAGGTGACCGGCCAGCCGGTCTGGCGGCTGCTGGGCGGGCAGGCACAGCCGCGCCTCAAGGCCTATGCCAACGGATGGTACACGGGCGAACGGAGTCCCGATGGATTCCGGCAGCGGGCCCGCCAGGTCCTGGCCCAAGGGTACCGCGCGCTGAAGTGCGACCCCTTCGGACCCGGTCACTACGAGCTGGATCGAGCGGAATGGCGGCTGTCGATGGAAATCATCGAGGCCCTCCGATCCGAGGGGGGGCCGGAGGTCGAGATCATCGTCGAAGGCCACGGACGGTTCAGTGCGAACACCGCGATCCGCATGTCAAAAGAACTCGAACGCTTTGATGTGACCTGGTTCGAGGAGCCGGTGCCGCCGGAGAACCTGGCGGCGCTCCAGAAGGTGGCGCAGAGCACCTCGGTCCCAATCGCCACCGGCGAGCGCTTCTACACACGGTGGGGATACCGTGAGGTACTCGAACGGCAGGCGTGCGACGTCATCATGCCGGACGTCATCCATGTCGGTGGGCTGTTGGAAACCAAGAAGGTCGCGGCGATGGCCGACACCTACTACATTCTCGTCGCGCCCCACAACTCACAGGGGCCGGTCGCGACCGCGGCGTCGGTGCACGTGTCCTTCACCCTGCCGAATTTCAAGATTCACGAGTGCTTCGACGATTTCACCGATCCCTGGGTGAAGCGGGCGGTCCGGGGCGTGCCGTCGGTGCGCGACGGCTACTTCGACCTGCCGGCAGGGCCGGGGCTGGGCATCAGCCTCGACGAAGCGCTGATCGCCGAGCATCCGTACCGACCCGGTCACTTCAACTTGTGGACGGAGAACTGGCACCAGCGCAAGGCGAAGATGTAGCGGGGGCTGATCGCTAGCGGGCGAACGCGTCGAGAGCGTCGTGGCCGCACGGCTTGGTGAACCCCCTGGGAGAGTGATAGCCCAGTCTCCGCATCGGTTTTGTCCGACGGGGGGTGAGGAGGGTCTGTTCCACCACCCGTCCCAGGGTCACGTCAAGCCAAACCTACGCTACCGTGCCCGCGCCGCCGCGTCGTCGGGCGCCCACACCCGGCTGTATGTCGCGTACGGCCGGCGTCCGCCTTTCGTCGAGTCCTCGGCGCCCGGCGCGGCCGCGAGATGGAGCACCGGGAAGCCGCCTTCGCCGAGCGCTTCAACCAGGTGGAGCGGATATGACGCGTCCACGCGCACCACGGCCAGCCGCCGCCCTTCCT
>JBGPLF010000103.1:0-13022 GCA_041486265.1 bacterium | reverse complement strand
TTCTTTGGCCTCCTGTAGGGCCGGCGCATCGCGCAGCAGGACGGTACTCAGCGTCTCTGCCAGGATGTACTCCCGGTGGTCGGCCAAGACCGCATCCAGGCCCGCGTCGCCGGCAAGGTGAAGCTTGATCCGATCGCTGACGTCCAGGCCGCGCTCTTTGCGTAATTGCTGGATGTGGTGCACCAGTTCCCGCGCCTGCCCCTCGCGCGTCAGCGCCTCGTCCACGGTGGTCTCGAGGATCACCACATGGCCGCCCATTTCTTCGGCGGCGTATCCGGGGGCCGTTCGTAACCGGATCTCGACTTCCTCGGCCTCCAGGCGCAGCTCCTCGCCGCCCACCGTCACCGTAGGGCCGCTGCCGACCGCCAGCGCCCCGTGGACCTCACGGGCTGGGAGAGCGCGCACCGCCTTGGCGACGGCCTGAACCCGCCCCCCGTACTTGGGACCCAGCTTGTCAAAGCGCGGCTTGACCTCGTAGGTCACGTAGGTCGATGCGTCGTCAATAAACCGGACGGCCTTAACGTTCAACTCATCGGCCAGCAGGTCAACGAGCCCCGGATGGTCGCGCAGCGTGCGGTCGCCGCTCACGAGGAGCACGGCCGGCAGCGGCTGGCGCACACGGATCTTCGCCGCGCTGCGCGCCGCCCGGCCCAGGCTCACTAGGTCCCGGACGGCGGCCATCGTGTTCTCTAGATCCGGCGCCAGCAGGGCCGCGTCCGGAGTGGGGTAGCCGCACAGGTGCACGCTCTCGGGCGCGCCGGGCTCGATCGTGCGCACCAGATTCTGATAGATCGTTTCCGTGAGGAACGGCACGAACGGCGCGGCGGCCAGGGTCAGCGTCTTGAGCACCGCGTAGAGTGTATGGTAGGCGGCCCGCTTGTCCGTGTCGTCCTCGCTCTTCCAGAACCGGCGGCGGCTCCGGCGCACATACCAGGTGGAGAGTTCCTCGACGAAGTCCTCGACCGGCCGGGTCGCGCCGGCGATGTCGAAGTCGTCGAGGCGCTCGCGGATCGTCCCGACCAGCCGCGTCAACCTGGACAGAATCCAGCGGTCCAGCAGGCCCACCGGAGGCGGAGCAGCCTGCAGCGCGGCCAGGTCGAGGACCTCCAACGACGCATAGGTCACAAAGAAGGCGTAGACGTTCCACCACGGCAGGATGAACCGCCGCCGCACGTCGTCGGCAGGGCCGTAGCCGAAGTTGACGTTCATGGCCGGGTTCTGCGTAGCATACAGCCAGCGCACCACGTCGGCGCCGATCCGCTCGGCAGCTTCCTCGAACTCGATCGCGTTGCCCCAGGACTTGTGCATCTCACGGCCCTGCTCGTCTCGCACCATCGCGTGCCCGAGGCACACGTCGAAGGGCGGCCGGTTCTCGAGCACCGTGCTCATCACAAGCAGCGAGTAGAACCAGTTGCGGTACTGCCCGGGAAAAGCCTCGGTAATGAAGTGGGCCGGGAACCAGTCCTGCCAGTAGCGGCGGTCGCCGAGGTACGAGACGTTGCCGGCGACGGGGTCGATCATCGTCGAATACGGCACGATGCCGGCGTCGAGCCAGGGATTGCCGACGTCAGTGAGGCGTGAGATCGTCTCACCGCAGGATGCGCACTGGATCTTCACGGCATCGATCCACGGTCGGTGCGGGGAATGTCCCTCGAACTCACTCCATCCGGCCACCGCCCGGGCCCGCAGCTCGTCCCGCGACCCGATGACCTCGAAGGTGCCGCACGCTTTGCACTCATAGATTGGCAGCGCGAGCCCGTAGTAGCGCTTCTTGCTGATCATCCAGTCGTGCATGTTGCGCAGCCAGTCGAGCTCTCGGTCCAGCCCGAAGGCCGGCATCCAACGGATCTGCCGCGTCACCTCCATCATCGCCTCGCGAACGGGATCCATCGCAATGAACCACTCGTCCACCAGCCTGAAGACCAACTCGCTGCCGCAGCGCCAGCAGACGGGATACCGGTGGGTGTACGGCTGGGCCCGGTACAGCAGCCCGCGCTTCCTCAAATCCTCCTCGATCGGCTTGGCGACCTCATAGACCGACTTGCCTTCCAGCCAGCCGTACGGTCCAACAAACACACCAAACTCGTCGAGGGGCGCCAGCACGGGCAGGCCGTACTCCTTGCCGAGCGCGAAGTCCTCGGCGCCGCATCCGGGCGCGATGTGCACGATGCCCGTCCCTTCCTCGGCGCTCACGTCGGTCCACGCAATGACCCGGTGCTCCACCCCCTGCTGCACCGGCAGATCGTCAAACGGGCCCAGGTAGCGGCGGCCTACCAGCGCCGAGCCCGGCATGGTCTCGAGGATCTCGTGCGCGCCCTGGAGCGTGCCCAGCGCGCCTTCGCAAAGATAGAACTCGTCTTGCCCCTGCCGGGCGCGCACGTACGTCAGGTCGGGGTGCACCGCAGCCGCGACGTTGCTGGTCAGCGTCCAGGGGGTCGTGGTCCACACGAGGAGCGAGCGCCCAGGCTCGTCGAGCAGCGGTAGCCTCACGGTCAGGCCCGGATGGGTGAGTTCGCGATAGCCTTCGGTGACGATCTCATGCTCGGAGATCCCGGTGCTGCAGCGCGGGCACCAGGGCATCACGTCGTGGCCTTTGTAGATCATCCCGCGCTCCCAGCACCGCTTGAGAAAGTGCCAGATCGTGTAGTTGTTCTCATCCGAGAGCGTGTGATACGAGTTGTCCCAATTCATCCACTGACCCAGGCGCAGGGACTGTTGGGTGATCAGGTCGGCGAAGCGCTGGACGCGCGCCTTGCACTGCTCGATGAATGGTGCGACGCCATACGCCTCGATGTCGCGCTTGCTCTTGAAGCCCAGCTCGCGCTCGACTTCGACCTCGACCCAGAGACCCTGGCCGTCGAAGCCGTTCTGGTAGCGCTGCCGAAAGCCGCGCATCGTCTTGTAACGCTGCACCAGGTCCTTGTAGGTGCGGCCCCAGGCGTGGTGGATCCCCATCGGGTTGTTGGCCGTAATGGGCCCATCGAGGAAAACAAAGCGATCCGGCGAAGCCTCGTTGCGCCGCAGATAGCGCACCAGGGTGCCCCGATCTCTCCACCAGGCGAGAATCTCCCGCTCCAGGGTGGGGAAGTCCACCTTTGTGGGAACGGGTTTGAACGGGGACATCGGCATCGTCCTTTCTCTCTCACCTGAATGACAACATCCCGCCCGAAAGGACGGGATGCACCCGCGCTACCACCCTGCTTCCGAACGGCCGCGGCTCAGGGGTGATTAGAACCAGCGCGTGCGCCGCCGGGCTCCCGCCGCTCCCCGGCTCGCTCGGGCGTGGCGGCGCCGTCCCATCCCCTTCATGGCCGAACGTGGCGGTAGTGTAGCACGGGCCGCGAGGTCCCGTCCAGCATCCTACACCTGGCTCACGGAGGATCGGGACGCTTCGCCTTCGTGGGTGGTCTTGCGCCAGTCGCGGGCGCCCGTCACCGCGCCGTAGACGTACCGTCGCAAGGCCAGCGGGACGATGACGATGGTGTGGAACGAAAAGAGCGTCCACCGCACCAGCACCCCGGCCAGGCGTAGCGGGGCAAACCCGACCTCGGCGGTCATGGCGATCAGGAGGCCGCCGGTCAGCAGGGCCGAGGCCGTCATCATCAACCCATTCGGCAGCCGCAGGTAGACGACGGCGTCATGGGTGAGGCTGATGAGTGCATAGACATAACCGGTGAAGAGCGCCAGCGTGCTGACCAGTGCCCCCGAGAGGAAGAAGAGCATGTCCACCCGCCGCAGCAGTGGGACGCGGCCGAACAGGATCGCCGGCAGGTAGTCGCCCAGGCAGTTCAGGGCGCCCTCGAACCAGCGCTCGCGCTGCCGGATCAGGTCGCGCAACGCCACCACGCCTTCCTCCCAGATCTGCGCCTCGTAACAGTACCGGATCTCCCACCCGGCCAGGGACAGCCGCACCGAGAGGTCGATGTCTTCGGTGAGGGCCTCTTCGTTCCAGCCGCCCACAGCCTCCAGCGCCTCCCGCTTCACGATCAGGCCGTTGCCCGCCAGGCACACGAACGCGCCCACCGCCTGCCGCGCCCGCTGCAGCAGCGTCTGGAAGATACGGTATTCGTCCTCCTGGAACCGCGTCAGCATGTTGCGGGTGCCGTTGTGCACCAGCCGGCGGCCCTGCACCGCGCCCACCTGAGGATCGGCCAGGTGCGGGATCATCTGCGCAATGACGTGGGGCCCGAGCCGCGCATCGGCGTCGAAAACCGCCAGCACGTCGCCGCGGCTGTGCGCGATCCCCACCTGCAGCACGGCGGCCTTGCCGATCGTGCCGGGCGGGGTCTCCACCACCTTGACCGGCAGCTCCCGCCGCAGCCGCTCGAGCAGCTCGCGTGTTCCATCGGTGGACCGATCGTCGACGATGATCACCTCGAGGTCGCCGCCGTACATCTGCGCGCACGCGGTGCGCACGGCGCCTTCGATGACACGCACCTCGTCCTTGGCGGGGATGATCACGCTCACGGGCGGCGGTGATTCCCAGTATCCCGGCCGGTACCGGCGCGTCATCACCCCGAAGAGGAGAATCGCGCCTCCGAAGACGGCCAGGATCAGAAAGAGATACTGCAGCCAGATCAGATCAAGCACGTAGTAGCGGAACCGGGGCGCATCACGATAGGTGATGCTGTGCACGACCACGCCGATCCACCCCAGGGCCAGCGTGGCCAGGACGAGGTGGCGGATCATCGCGGGTCGCAGCCGCATCGCTATCTCCGCGCCGCGGCGCCGACCAGCGCCGCCAGGCTGCGCTCGTACGGTGGACGAGCCACGCCGGCTTCAGTCACGACGACGGCAATCAAGTGCTGCGGGGTCACGTCGAACGCTGGGTTCCGGACCTGGATGCCTTCCGGCGCGATCCGCGTCCCGCCGGCGTGCGTGACCTCGAAGGACGCGCGCTCCTCGATGGGGATCGCAGCCCCGTCAGGGGTATTCAAGTCGATCGTGGAGGTGGGAGCGGCGACCATGAACGGCAGCCTGTGCGCGCGCGCCAAGACGGCCAGCGCGTACGTCCCAATCTTGTTCGCGACATCGCCGTTGGCGGCGATGCGGTCGGCACCGACGATCACGCGGTCAATCTCCCCTCGGCCCATGAGCGAGGCGGCGGCGTTGTCCGTGATCAGCGTGGCCGGGATGCCGTACTGGAGCAGTTCCCAGGCAGTCAGCCGGGCCCCTTGCAGCACGGGCCTGGTCTCGCAGGCGATCACCTGGATCCCTTTCCCGGCTTCGTGCGCGGTGCGCAGGATACCGAAGGCGGTCCCGAATCCTGCCGTTGCCAGACCGCCGGTGTGGCAGTACGTCAGGATCCGCTCGCCCGGCCTGACGAGCGCGGCCCCCAACCTGCCGATCTCCTGGTTGGCGGCACGATCCTCGGCGGCGATCGCGTCGCCCTCACGCCGGAGGCATTCGGCCATCGCCGACGGCGCCGCGGCCGCGAATCGCCGGGCCACTGCCAGCATGCGCTCCACCGCCCACTTCAAGTTTATCGCGGTGGGACGCGCCGCGGCCAGCATGCGCCCGGCCTGTTCGAGGGCGACCTGGACTGACGCGGACGTCGCCGGTGATGCAGCGGCCGCGCGGTGCGCGGCCAGGGCCATCCCGTAGGCGGCGGTCACACCGATCGCCGGCGCGCCCCGGACACGCAAGGTGCGGATCGCGTCGGCAACCTCCTCAGGCGTCGCACAGGAAATCACCTGCACCTGGTCGGGAAGCCGCGTCTGATCCACCAGACGGACGGCCCCATCTTCAAACCACACCGTTCGAATCACGGCGGGCATGACGCGGGAAAACCGGTGAAGAGGGATCGCGTGTCAGCTCATCGGAAACAGGTCACGCTGGTCGTCGCGCAGGCTCTCGGCGGTCACCGTCACCGTGCTCGGGGTGAAGAGAAAGATCTCTTCGCCGATCCGTTGCATCTGCCCGTCGACGGCGTAGGCTACCCCGCAGGTGAAGTCCACGATGCGCCGGGCCAGCTCTCGATCGGTCTCCTTGAGGTTGACGATCACCGGGCGGCGCGCCTTGAGGTGATCGGCGCCGACGCGGGATTCCTCCAGCGTGCGCGGCTCGAGGACAACGATCTCCATCGGCCGGTGTGTGTGCAGGTTGAAGACCGGCGCCCGCCGACGCTTCGACAGGTCCTCGTCGGGGACGAGGCCTTCGGGCTCCTCATCGGAGAAACCCAGGAACGTCCATAGCCGCTGCATCCCGCCCACCCTACACCTCCCGCTCTGTCCTCCCTCCCTGGTTACTGGCCTCTCCCGTGGCCGATTGGTGCCCGTTCACCGAAAATTGCGCGTCCGATCCTGACCATGGTGGATCCTTCTTGGATCGCCATTTCGAAATCGCCCGACATGCCCATCGAGAGTTCGCGAAACTCCTCGCCCGCCGCACGGATCCGCAGGCGATCCCGCAGCAACCGCATCTCGCGGAATACCGGCCGGATGGCCGCGGGATCCTGGACCAGCGGCCCCACGGTCATCAGACCGACCGGCACGAGGTGGCGGCACCGGCGGATCGCCGTCATCAATCCTTCGACGTCGTCAGGCCCACAGCCGTGTTTGGTCGCCTCACCGGCCACGTTCACCTCGACCAGCACCGGCACCTGGCGGTCGAGCCGGCCCGCCGCCCGGTCAATCGCTTCTGCAAGCCGCAGGCTGTCCAGGGTCTGGATCACCTCAAACGCCCGCACGGCCGCCCGGACCTTGTTACGCTGGAGGTGGCCGATCAGGTGCCACCGTGGTCCTGGACCCACGGCGGTGATCTTCGGCACCGCCTCCTGGATCCAGTTCTCTCCGAAATCGTGCAACCCGGCAGCGAACGCGGCCTGCACGCGCGCCGCCTCGACGCCCTTCGTGGCACCGATCAGCGTGACTGACGCCGGATCCCGCCCGGCCCGCTCGGCGGCGCGGGCGATGCGATCCCGGACCGACTTGAGTCCTTCCTCCACGCCGGACACGCCAGACGCGGTATTCGGCAGGAGGTCGTTAATCCCTGCGATGGTATCGCGCAGCGGATGCGGCGTGCGGCGCCGGGTGGTCGCTACCTGGAGACGCTGGCGATGGCCTCGATCTCCACGACCAGTCCCGGCCGGGCCAGCGCCGCGACCACCACGGTCGAGCGGGCAGGACGTGGTTCGGGGAACAGCTCGGCGTAGACCTCGTTCATCGCCGCGAAGTCTTCTTGACGGGTCAGGAAGACGGTGCACTTGGCGACGTCCGTGAGGTCCGCGCCGGCCTGACGCAGGACGGCGCGCAGGTTCTCGATGCAGTGGCGCGTCTGGGCCCGGATGTCTGCGGGGACGGTGCCGGTGGCCGGATCCCGTCCGACCTGACCGGAACAGTAGATCGTCTCCCCGACGACGATCGCCGGGCTCAGCGGCGACGTGGACGCTCCGGGCATGGTGATGGCTCGTCTCAGCATCGGCGTCACTCCATCCAGTTCGCTGCCCCAGTGCGGATCGCTAGGACCAGCGGGACGTCACGACTCTCTTTTCGGTATAGAAGTCTACCGCATCCCTACCGGTGGCGTGTAGGTCGCCATAGAAGGAGCCTTTCCATCCACTGAAAGGAAAGAACGCCATCGGCGCCGCGACCCCCACGTTGATCCCGACCATTCCCGCCTCAACGCGGTGGCGGAACTCCCGGGCGGTCTTTCCACTTGACGTGAAGATGCTGGCCATATTCCCAAATCGAGATCCATTGACGACTTGAAGCGCCTCGTCGAAGCTCCCGACCCTGGTGACGACGAGCACGGGACCGAAGATCTCTTCCTGGGCAATGGCCATCTCAGGCCGAACGTGGTCGAAGATCGTGGCACCAAGGAAAAAGCCCGCCTGCGGCGCCTCCGGCGTGCGTCCCCGGCCATCACAAACGATCTGCGCCCCTTCTTCGATACCACGCTCGATGTAGCTCATGATTCGCTGGCGATGATTGGCTCGGATCACCGGCCCCATCTGCGTGGCGGGATCCGACCCCGCGCCGATCCGCAGCGTGGCGGCCGCCTCGGCGAGCCGGGGAACAAGCCTGTCTGCCACGTCGCCCACCGCCACCACAACACTCCCGGCCAGGCATCTCTCGCCCGCGCTGCCGAAGGCCGAGGAGAGGATCGCCGGCACCGTCCGGGCAAAGTCCGCGTCAGGCATGACGACCAGGTGATTCTTCGCCCCGGCCAGTGCCTGGACGCGCTTGCCGTGAGCAGCAGCGGTCTGATAGACGTAGTGGGCCACCGGTGCTGACCCGACGAACGACACTGCCTTCACTGCAGGGTGGGCCAGAAGAGCATCCACGACATCTCGTGCGCCGTGCACGAGGTTCACCACTCCGGTAGGCAACCCGGCGTGGTGCAAGAGTTCCACGAGGCGCACGGCCGAGATCGGGGTCCGCTCGGAGGGCTTCAGCACAAATGCATTGCCGCAGGCGATGGCGATGGGCAAGATCCAGAGGGGGATCATCACCGGGAAGTTGAACGGGCAAATGCCGGCGACGACCCCGAGTGGCACGCGCACAACCTCACTGTCGATGCCCCTTGCCACATCCTCGATGACATCACCCATCATCAGCGTGGGCATGCCGCAGGCAAACTCTACCACCTCGATCCCGCGGCGCACCTCACCCCGGGCTTCCTCCAACGTCTTGCCGTTTTCCTCAGTGACCACGCGGGCCAGCTCCTCGGAGTGCTCCTCGAGGACCCGGCCGTAGCGGAACATGATGCGCGCACGGTCCACAACCGGCGTCTCCCGCCACTCCGGAGAAGCGCGCTGAGCCGCAGCGATGGCGGCATGGACCTCATCGGCCTCCGCGTAGGGGACGCGGGCCAGGAGGTCGCCTGTGGCAGGGTTGGGCACATCCTCCGCCCTCGTTGCATGTGATGCGACCCACGTCCCACCGATGAAATTCCTCAGGATGTCCACGTGTGTTCCCACGAGGCCCGATCCCATGGCGCGCACCTCCTATCCGGGTTACTCGACTCCACTATTCGGTCGAATAGTTTACCTCCGGCGTATCGCGCAGTCCGACGGCGAAACAGAAACACCGGATCGAGGCGTGGGGGCTGACCGGCTTCAGGCTGTGCACGGCATCTGGTGGAATGTGGACGAGGTCTCCTTGGGTGATGACACGGTCTTCCCCCTCAATGGTCATCACGCCCCGTCCACTGACGACATAGTAGAACTCGTGCGTGCGGTGCTTGTGCGGGTTGACGTAGCCCCCGCCCTTGACCTCGAACTCGCTGACGAGTTCGAGGTAGCCTCCGCCGGTCGCCGCCTTCAATTCGCGGGGCTTGAAGAGCCACCAGACGGGCACCGTCCCCTGGTGCTCCGGCGAGGCCGGAACCCCCTCAACAGATCGAACGTCCACCTGCACCACCTCCCTGGGACATCCGGGTTCCCCCGCAGTGGAGCCGCGCATGAGGAGGTACACGATTCGCTCTCCTCACGCGCGGCAGACCTCTGGGACGTCGCATTGACTCCTCAGCCTTACTTCACGTAGACACGCTTTGCGATGGCCATGAACTCGTTCACATTGGCCGTCGTCACCAGCTTGAAGGGAATCAGGATATCCTTGGGCAGCTTGACGCCGGAGAGGTGTAGGTAACATCCCCAAATGCCGCCGCCGCCCTGCCCCTCGGGATCCTGGAAGACTGTGGAGTCCAGTTCGCCCTTCTGGATGGCCTCCAGCGCCTCGGGCAGACCGTCGACCCCAGCCAGGTGGATCTTGCCCGTCAGCTTGAACTGGCGCACCACCTGCAGAGCTCCCAAGATCATGTCGTCGTTGTTGGCCACGATGAAGTCGTAGCTCTTGTCCCGCGTGAGCAGACTCTCGGTGACGCTCTGCCCCTTGCCGCGATCATAGTCTGCGTACTGCTCAGTAAAGGAGATCTTGTCCAGCAGGTTCTCCGCCTTCAGTCTGTTCTTCAGCCCGTCGTTGCGCGCGATGTCGGTAATCTGTCCGGCCACGCCCCGCAGGTAGATGCCGCGGAGCTTGGGTTTGCCAAGCTTCTTGTACAGTCCGGACAGGTAGACGCCCAGCTGCCCCCCCGACTCGGGCTGCTCAGATCCGACGAAGGTGACCCACTCGCCGCCCTCGGCCTTCCCATTAAACTGCACCACCGGCACGCCCTTCTTGTTGGCGGCGATGATGGAAGCCGATGACGCCTTCAGGCTGGCCGCCTCAAAGGCCAGGCAGTTGACCCCCTGAGCCAGCATGCTTTCGACGTTCTTCAATTCCTTCTCGGTGTCGTTGAAGGCGTCAGTCTCGACGCACTTGACGCCCAGGGCTTTGCACGCAGCCTGCGCCGCCTTCTGCAGGGCGGCCACATACGGGAACGCGAGATTCTGATATGAGACTCCGAAGGTCCATTGAGCCGGCGCACCAGAGACTGCGCCACCTCCGAAGGCCAGCAAGACCGCAATGGCCAGGACGAGCAGCAACTTCCCTCTCATCATCCGCCTCCCCCTTCAGACCCGCTTCTGTTTTTTTCTGCTCCACACAAGCCCTACCGCGCTTCACCTCCCTCCTGTCGCCCCCGTGACACGAATCTGGACAGCGCGCGCGACACCTCCCTCATGCAGGCCTCGCGTATCAGAAGTGCCGCAGTCGGAGGACCCCATCCAGCCAGACCGCGGCAACGATAATGACGCCGATGATCATCTGCTGGATGGGCGCCGGCACGTTCAGCATGACGAGGCCATTGAAGAGAACACCCATGATCAGGGCGCCCACGATTGTGTTGGTGATCTTGCCGCGCCCGCCAAACAGCGACGCGCCGCCCAGCACCGCGGCGGCGATGGCTTGCAGGTTGAAATCCATACCCGAAATGGCCTGCGCGGCCATCAGCCGGGAGGTAAAAATGAGCGCGGCCAAGCCGACGCAGAAACCGCTGATCACGTAGACGCTGAACGTCATCGCTTTCACGTTGATGCCCGCCGCCCGGGCCGCCTCCGGGTTGCCTCCCACGACGTAGACATACCGACCGTAGCGAGTGTAGTTCAGGACGATCCAGGCCGCCAGCGTCATCACGAGGAGGACGATCACCGGGATAGGCACGGGACCCACGAACCCCTGCCCGATGACGCGGTAGTAGGGCTGCAGGTCATAAATCGGATTGACCCGATACCAGACCACAAACCCGCGGTAGGCTGTCAGGGTCCCGAGGGTGACGATGAGCGGGTTCACCCCCGCCCACGCGATCACCAGGCCGTTGATCATCCCTCCGAGCAGCCCGACCATAATGGGCAGCGTGAAGGCCAGGAAGATGTTCAGGGCCGTGGGATCCTTCTGAGCAAAGACACCTGACATCATGCCCGCGACGGCGAGCAGCGAACCGACGGAGAGATCGATCCCGGCGGTGAGAATGGTGAAGGTCATCCCGATGGCGATAATGCCGATAGTCGCAACCTGGAGTACGATGAGCAGGCCGTTGTCAGCCGTGCGGAACTGCGGCAAGGCGATGGAAAAATACGCCACCAGGGCCGCCAGGGCGAAGTAGATGCCGTAATCGCGCAAGGCTGCGGCGAAGGATACGCGCGACCGTGCCACCTTCACGACGGCCCGAGACTCCTGCTCACCCATCTCAGCCTGTTGTGCGCGCGACAAGGCTTCCCGTTGATCCATAACTGCACTCTGCGACTATGTCTTCACCAAGGACACCAGCCCTGCGGCGACAGCCATGATCCGTTCTTCGGTTGCCTCCGCCCGGCTGAACTCGGCCACCACCACTCCATCCTTCATGACCAAGACGCGGTCGCTCATACCCAGAATTTCCGGCAGCTCAGACGAGATCAAAACCACCGCAAGCCCCTCGCCGGCCAGTCGGTCAATAATGCCATGGACCTCTGCCTTCGCCCCCACGTCGATGCCTCGAGTGGGCTCATCAAGGATGAGGACGTTGGGGTTCACCATCAGCCACCGGCCGATCACCACCTTCTGCTGGGTGCCGCCGCTGAGCGTGGACGCCTCGGTAGCCTGCGACACAGCCCGGATGGCCAGCGCATGGACCATCCTATCCACTTCCGCACGCTCGCGGGCTTGATCAACGAAACCCAGCCGGCTGAGGGCGCGCAGCGCCCGAAGGGAGAGGTTCGTACGCAGAGACAGCATCGGGATCAGCCCGCGGAGCCGCCGATCTTCCGGCGTCATGGCAATCCCGTGGTTGATGGCATCCGATGGGGACCTGATCGTGACAGCAACGCCGTCGACGCGGATCTCGCCAGAGTCGGCGGGTGTCAGCCCATAGATCGCTTCGGCCACCTCAGTCCGGCCCGAACCAATGAGGCCGTAGAGCCCAACGACTTCGCCAGCCCTGACGGAGAATGACACATTCCGGAACGCATTGTGCCGGCCCAGGTTGCGCACTTCAAGCCGGACATCCTTGACGTCCACCAGGCTCCGCGGAAACAGAGTCGACAGATCGCGGCCCACCATCGCCTGAACCAGCCCGGCCTCGTTCCAATCCGCGATGAGATCCGTCGCCACGTGGCGCCCATCGCGCAGCACGGTCACACGGTCGGTGACCGCAAAGATCTCGTCAAGTTTGTGGGAGATATACACAATGGCTGTGCCCTTGGCGACCAACCCCCGGATGACCCGGAACAGCTCTCGGATCTCCTGGTAGGTCAGCGACGACGTCGGCTCGTCAAGGATCAACACCCGCGGAATTAAGGAGACGCCCTTGGCGATCTCGACCAACTGACGTTCCGCGACGCTGAGGTGGACGACCTTTGTCGCTGGATTCAAATGAATGCCGATATCTTTGCACAAGGCAGCGGTCTGAGCCTCGGCGGTCTGACGGCTGATCAGTCCGGGTACGCGGGAGTACGGCTCTCGTCCGAGAAAGATGTTGTCGGCGACGGTGAGCTCCGGTACAAGACTGAGTTCCTGGTGGACGAGCGCCACGCCGAGTTCCCTCGCTTGCCGCGGGCTGGTCAACCTGACAGGGTGCCCCCCGATTTCGATGTCTCCGGAGTAGTCGGGGTAGAGACCGGCCAGGACGCGCATGAGGGTCGATTTGCCGGCCCCGTTCTCCCC
>JBGPLF010000102.1:0-13041 GCA_041486265.1 bacterium | reverse complement strand
GCTGATCTCTACTCGGGGGCTGCGCTCAACTACTGGACGACCTGGGACCACCTGAACGTCACCGGTACCCAGGTGTTTACCTATCGGGCGGCCAAGATGTACGGCAATCCCGGAGTGGAGTATTTGGTCAACAGCGCCGATGGATCCAATTTTGTCATGCTATGGAGCGTGACCGCGAACTACCCTCCGCAGGCATTTGGATTCACCTCACAGTTTGCGTTCAATGTCGGTTCCTACGGCTTGCCCCCCGACGCCGCCTAGCCCGGCTGTGCCGATCTCCTGGACACTCTGGGCAACCAACTCATCAACGCCGTCTGGCGGAACAACCGGATCTACACGGCTCTCACTGAGGCCAGCGGTTCGGTCTCGAACCTCCGGTACTTTCGGTTGAACACGTCAACAAACACCATTGAGGCCAACACGTCGTTCGGGGACGGCGCGTCATTTTACTTTATCCCGGCGGTGACGGTGGACGCCTCAGGAAACGTGGCGATGACGTTCACGCGAAGCGGCTCATCCGAGTTTGCCAGCGTGTACTTCACGGGTCATCTTGCAGGTGGAAGCCTCCAGCCCAGCACCGTGGTGCACGCGGGGGTGGAGTGCATTACGGGCACACGATGGGGCGACTTTGCCGGCGCAACGGTCGACCCGGCCGGCTTCAGGCGCATCTGGCTCTATGGAGAGTGGGCCGATAACCTGCCCTGCTGTGACTCAGTCAACGACTGGGGCACCTGGGCGGGACGTGTTCAGTTCGGGGTTGTGACGACGATCGGCGTCTACAACCCCAACACCGGGTTCTTCTACGAACGGAACACCAACAGTACCGGCGTCGCCGATACGACGTTCCAATATGGGCCGGGGGGATTAGGCTGGATCCCGCTCGACGGAGACTGGACCGGACAGGGGATCAAGACGCCCGGGCTGTACAATCCCGCGACCGGGTTCTTCTACTTGAAGAACGCGAACACCACCGGGGCCGCGGACCTCACGTTCCAGTTCGGGCCCGGGGGGTTGGGCTGGCTCCCGATCGTCGGGGATTGGAACGGTGACGGCGTGGACACGATTGGGCTGTACAATCCCGCGACCGGGTTCTTCTACCTGCGGAACACGAACAGCACCGGGGTGGCCGATGTGACGTTTCAGTTCGGACCTGGGGGGTTGGGCTGGAGACCGCTGGTCGGAGACTGGAACGGCGACGGTGTGGCCACGATCGGGCTCTACGCGCCCAACACGGGGTTCTTCTACCTGCGGAACACGAACAGTACGGGGGTGGCCGATGTGACGTTTCAGTTCGGTCCAGGGGGATTGGGCTGGAACTCGCTCTCGGCGGACTGGGATGGTCTGTGGGAGGCCGCGGGGAGTACGAGCGACGTGCCTCTGCCTTGAGCAGGTTCGCTGATGCGCTTTCAACTGCGCCGGAGGGGGAGCGCAATGTCACAACGCTAAGGATTGACACGCCCAGGCCGCTTTCGGGCGCGGGTCTGGCTTCGCCTCGTTTGCACCGCAGCAGTGCCGTCAGTACTCCTCAGCATCGGTTCGCTGGGTTCGATCCAGGCGGTGGCACACACCCAACCCGCCTGGCGTGAAACGGACCCGCGGCTCCGATCGCTCTGGTTCACCAGCCACCCAACAGATTCCAACACGATCTACGTGGGCGCCGCCCAGGGCGGCGTGTGGAAGACCACCAACGGGGGCACATCGTGGGCCCCACTCACCGACGGGCAATGTTCACGGGCGATGGGCTCGATCGCCATCGACCCGTGACACCTCCGTTGCCAAGCGAGCGAAGGTCCGAGGATCCTCCGGTTGGGCGAGTGACAAGTGACCCCCCGGCGTGGATACTATTCTTTGACTGCTGGTAACTCGAAAGGAGGTGAGACGATCTCAATCGGTGCCCCAGCGCCTGAACCCGGCGGCCAGCGCCGTCCGGGTTGACGAGGGAGGGGATCTCGAACCATTCGGCGGGTGACCCTAGGCCTAGTCCGGGCCTGCACGGCCTCAGTCCACCGACCACACGGCTGAGGTGAAGGCTGCCGACAAACCCCGGGGGTAACTCCGGCCCAAAAGGCAGACCAGGACTGTAAGGCAGACCAGGACCGTCGCAGGTCGTCTGGCGACCCCAGTTGTTGGGAACGCACCAGGGAGCATCTGCGCCCATTTGAGGCGTGCCAGGCTGGGGGCGCATCTACCCTTTCGGAGGTGTACGATGTGCGGCATCATGGGCTACGTGGGACCGCGGCAGGCACTGCCGATTCTGCTGGACGGGCTGCGGCGTCTGGAGTATCGCGGGTACGACTCCGCGGGCGTCGCCGTCCTCGCGAATGGTCACATCGAACTGCGCAAGGCGGCCGGCAAACTCGCTGTCCTTGAGGGGGAGTTGGCCGCGCGGCCGCTGGCGGGCCGCATGGGGATCGGCCACACGCGGTGGGCCACGCACGGCAATCCGACCGACGTGAATGCGCATCCTCACAGCGACTGTACCGGGCGCCACGTCGTCATCCACAATGGGATCATCGAGAACTACTTGCCGCTGCGGGAGCGGCTCGAGGCCGATGGGCACCGGCTGCGCTCGGATACCGACACGGAAGTCATCGCGCATCTCATCGAAGAGGCGCTCGATCATCTGCCCAAGGATCAGTCCGATCGCCTGGAAACGGCTGTGAGGGCCGCGGTGCGGCAGGCGAGTGGCGCCTATGCCATCGTCGTGATGAGTGCCGATCATCCCGGGCGGATCGTTGCGGTGCGCATGATCAGTCCGCTGATCGTGGGGATCGGCGACGGCGAGATGCTGCTCGCCTCTGACATCCCGGCACTGCTCCCCCACACCCGCGATGTCCTCATCATTGGGGACGGCGAGATGGCGATTATCGAAGCGAATACGGTGCGGATCACCGATCTCGACGGCCGCCCCCTCGACCGGGCGCCGGAGCGCATCACCTGGGACGCGGCGATGGCCGAGAAGGGTGGGTACCCGCACTTCATGCTCAAGGAGATCCACGAGCAGCCGCGCGCCCTGGATGAGACGGCCATGGGGCGGCTCGACCGCGACGACGCGGTCGAGCTCGACGGGGTCACGTTCCCCGATGGGTTCGTCGAGCGCCTTGAGAAGGTCTGGATCCTCGCCTGCGGCACGGCTTTTCACGCGGGGCTGGTGGGCCGTTGGATGATCGAGCACCTGGCCAGGGTCCCGGCGGAACCCGACCTGGCTTCCGAGCTGCGCTACCGCGACCCGCTGATCCAGGGAACGACCCTGGCCGTGGCGATCAGCCAGTCGGGCGAGACCGCCGACACGCTCGCCGCGTCGCGCGAGGCCCGCACGCGGGGCAGCCGCCTGCTTGCCGTGACCAACGTGGTGGGCAGCACGCTCGCCCGCGAAGCTGACGACGTCCTGTTCATCCGCGCCGGCCCGGAGATCGCGGTGGCGTCGACCAAGGCCTACAGCACGATGCTCGTCGCCCTCCAGATGCTGGCCATTGATCTGGGCCTGGGTCGCGGGACCCTTCTCCGCGAGCGCGCGGCCGCCCTGATCGCGGGCCTGCGGCATCTCCCGGTGCTCGCGCAAGAAGTGATGAACCGCGACGCGTCCGTGGAGGCACTCGCGAGACGTCTGGCCGGCGCGGAGCATGCCTTCTTCATCGGGCGCGGTCTCGACTACGCGGTCGCGATGGAGGGCTCGCTGAAACTCAAGGAGATCTCATATCTCCACAGTGAGGCACTGGCGGCGGGCGAACTGAAACACGGAACGCTCGCGCTCGTGACGCCCGAGACACCGGTCTTCGCCCTGGTCACGCAGCGCGCCGTCTACGAGAAGATGCTCTCGAACATCCAGGAAGTGCGCGCGCGGGGGGCCGAGGTGATCGCCGTCGCGTATGACGATGACCGCGAGATCGCCAAGTATGCCGACACTGTCCTGCGGATCCCGACGGTTGACGACGCCCTGGCGCCGGTCCTGGCGATCATCCCGCTGCAGCTCTTCGCCTATCATGTCGCGGTCATGCGCGGGCATGACATCGACCAGCCGCGAAATCTGGCCAAGAGCGTGACGGTCGAGTAGGGAGGATCGCCCGCCGGGTCGAACCGATCGAGCGTGGACCGACCACGGGGTGATCCGGTGAATATTGACGACGAGTTTCTCAAGATCCTGGCCTGTCCGGTCGATCATGCACCGGTCGTGCGTGAGGGCGACCGCATCGTCTGCACGTCGTGCGGCCGGCGCTATCCCATTCGCGACGGGATCCCCATCATGTTGATCGACGAGGCGGAGCGTCCGCAATGACGGTGCTCGGCCTCGGCGTCGACATGGTGGAGGTCGAACGAATCGAGCGCGCCGTGGCCCGATGGGGCGATGCTTTCGTCCGCCGGATCTATACGTCCCGCGAGATTGAGCGGGTCGCCGCCGCGGTGGTGCAGGGGCCGCGCCTGGCCGCGCGCTTTGCTGCCAAGGAAGCGGTGATGAAGGCTCTGGGCGTGGGCTGGCGCGCGCTCGCGTGGCGCGAGATTGAGATCACCAACGATCCGCAGGGCCGGCCTGTCGTGCAGCTCCACGGCGCTGCCAGGCGCATCGCGTATGACCGCGGCGTCGTCACCGTCCTGGTGGCACTCTCACACACGCACGAACACGCCGTCGCCAGCGCGGTTGCCGTCGGCGACTAAGTCGAACATTACTATCTTGGTATCAGCTGCGGGAAAAATCGAAGAGGGGCGCTTGCTTCGTCCGACTTTTCACCGTCTTTAGTCGCGCCGCCGGTTCTTACCGCTCGCAGGGCTGATCTCGGGAGTTACCCCCCAAGAAGACCGGACGGCTTTCAGAGTCCACGTGCGCGACGTTTGAATCGGCTACTTTGCCGTTAGGCTCGCGCCCCTCTGTCATGATTTGTAGCACCGGGGCCCTCAAGCGTCAATCCCCAACGGCCGTTCTGGGGGTGTGGATACTGTGGGCAAGGGGGAGAGGAAACCAGCGCCGCCGACAAGAAGGCACGATTCGTGTACCTGCCGACCAGTGATGAGATGGCCGCGCTTGACCGCCGGGCGGCGGATGAGTTCGGCGTTCCGACCCTCCTCTTGATGGAGGCGGCCGGTCGAAGCGTCGCCGAGGCCGCGGTTCAGATGGTCCGGACCGACGGGGCCCGGGTCGTGATCGTCGCGGGGAAGGGTAACAATGGGGGCGACGGACTCGTCGCCTCGCGGCTGCTCCTGGCGGCCGGGCGCCGGGTCAGCGTGCTGCTGCTGGCGCGTGACGCCGATGTCACCGGGGACGCCGCCGCAAACCTCCTGGCGGCCCGGCGAGCGGGAGTGGACATTGCCAATCTGGACAGCACGGCGGTCCCGGGCCTGCGGGGCTGGCTGGGAGGAGCCGATCTGATCGTCGACGCGCTGTTTGGAACGGGATTCAAGGGACAGGTGGTCGGGTTGGCGGCAAAGGTGGTCGATGCCGTCAATAATGCCGGCCGGCCCGTTCTTGCGGTCGACATCCCCTCGGGGGTGAACGGTGACACGGGCGCGGTGGAGGGACCCGCGGTGCGCGCGGCGGTGACGGTCACGATGGGCCTACCCAAGATTGGACTCCTCATGCCGCCGGGAGCCACCCATACCGGGCGGATCTGGGTGGCGGATGTCGGCCATCCCCGCCGGCTGATCGACAGCGCCCGCGTGAAGACTGCCCTGGCGACACGTGTCTCCATGAATGCGGCCATTCCGCCCCGCCGTCTTGATGGCCACAAGGGTGATTTCGGCCGCGTCTTGATCGTGGCCGGTTCGGTAGGACACACCGGCGCCGCCGTCCTGGCGGTCCTGGGGGCGCTGCGGGCTGGTGCGGGGCTGGTGACGGTCGGCGTTCCCGCGGCGGCGTATCCCATCGTGGGCCCCGCCGTGATCGAGGGCATGCCCGTGCCGCTGGCCGATCTTGACGGCGCACTGGCACCCGAGGCCGCCGATCAGATCCGGGAGTTGATTGACGTTGCCGACGTCGTGGCCTGCGGGCCGGGCCTCTCCGGGCTGCCCGGGCCCCAGGCGGTGGTGCGACGTCTGATTGCCGAGTGTCCGCGACCGCTCGTGCTCGACGCCGACGCCCTCAACATCATGGCGGGATTCGGCGCTGACCTTCCCAAGGCGCGCAGTCCGCTCATCTTGACCCCGCATCCCGGCGAGATGGCCCGCCTGCTTCAGGCGAAAACCGATGAGGTGCAGCGGCACCGGCTGCAAGTTGCTCGCGTCGCGGCCGAGCGCTTCCAGGCCGTCGTCGTCCTCAAGGGCGCCCGTACAATCGTGGCCGAGCCCGGCGGAGACGCGGTGGTGATCCCGACGGGAAACCCCGGCATGGCGACCGGCGGTATGGGAGACGTGTTGACCGGGGTTATTGCCGCCCTGATCGGACAGGGTCTGACGCCGTTCGTCGCCGCATGGGGGGGCGCGTATCTCCATGGGCTGGCCGGCGATCTCGCGGCGCGAGCCCGCGGGCCGGCGGGGATCCTCGCGCGTGAGGTGGCCGATGCGCTTCCTGCGGCGCTCGGCGCAGTGCGCGCGAGCTCAGTCGACGAAGTGGTGAGCGGTCTGCCGCTGCCGTCATGACGCTGTTCCCGACCCTGGACCAGGTCAGGTCGCGCACCTGGGCTGCGATCGACCTCGATGCCCTCGCCCATAACGTCCGCGTCTTGCGTGACAGGGTTCCCGCCGCGACGGCCTTCATGGCGGTTGTCAAAGCCGATGCGTATGGCCATGGGGCCAGGCCGGTGGCCGAGGCCGCGCTGGCGGCCGGCGCGTCCTGGCTTGGCGTAGCGACGGCGGAAGAAGCGATCGAACTGCGCGGCGCCGGCGTCTCGGCCCCGACGCTGATCCTGGGGCCGGTCCCGCCGGAATGGCTGCCGGCGGTTGCCGCCGACTGCTCGATCACGGTCGCGGACCAGACGTCACTCGACGCGGCGCAGCGGCTGCCGGGCCGGCAGCGGGCCCGCGTCCACATCAAAGTGGACACCGGCATGACGCGGCTTGGTGTCTCTGTCGATGTACTTTCCGGTCTCCTCGATGCCATCAATCCCACGAAGGTCGTCGTAGAAGGGCTGTATACGCACCTGGCCTGCGCGGACGATCCCGATCCGGCGATGACCCGGGAGCAGTTGATCCTGTTTGCCGGAGCCGCCGAGCTCACGCGGGCGCGCTTCCCTGCGGTACTTTGCCATGCGGCGGCAAGCGCCGGTGTGCTCGGGTATCCCGGCGCCGCGCTCGACTTGGTGCGCCTTGGCATCTCGCTCTACGGCGTTGTGCCGGCTCAACACCTGTCGGCGCCGCTTCGACCCGTGATGATGCTGTCGTCGCGCGTGATCCGGACGCGGCGCGTGGCCGCGGGCACGCCCGTCTCCTACGGCGCCACCTACCGGCCGCGGCGCGCGACCACGATCGCCACCGTCCCGGTGGGCTACGCTGACGGCTACCCTCGCGCGCTCAGCAGCGCCGGTGCAATGCTGATCGGCAGGCAGCGCCATCCCGTCGCCGGCCGCGTGTGTATGGACTTCACGATGCTGGATGTCGGCGACGCCGGGGTACGCGAGGGCGACGAGGTAACCGTCTTCGGACCGGGCCTGTCTGCGGCGGAGGTGGCGGCGGCCGCGGGCACGATCCCGTACGAACTGTTCTGTCGCATTGGCCGGCGCGTGCCGAGGCTCTATCTGCGGGGAGGTCGCATGGTCGCCATCGCGACGGCCGGCGACGGTTTCCGGGCGGTCGACGCTGACCGTCACGAAATCGAGGTGCGCTGATGCGGGTGGCTTTCCAGGGTGAGCGCGGAGCCTACAGTGAAGCGGCGGCGATCGGTCACTTTGGGACGATGTCGTCCGTACCGTGTCGCACGCTCGTCGAAGTCTTCGATGCCGTCGAACACGAACAGGCCGACCGGGGCATGGTGCCGGTGGAGAACTCCCAGGCGGGGAGCATCAACGAGACCTACGATCTGCTCGCGCGGCGGTCGCTCCATATTGTCGGCGAACACAACCAGCGAATCGAACACTGCCTGCTGGCGCTTCCCGAAGACACTCTCGATGCGATTCGCACCGTGCTGTCCCATCCGCAGGCCCTCGCGCAGTGTGAGGCATTCCTGAAGCGCGGCGGCTGGGAGACGGTGGCGACCTACGACACTGCGGGCAGCGCGCGGATCGTGGCGACGGAGCGCCGCCGGGGTGTCGCCGCGATCGCCAGCCGCCACGCAGCCGAGATCTACGGTTTGACCGTACTGGCCGAGGGCATCGAGACGAGTCCGGTCAACTACACCAAATTCCTGGCGCTGGCCTTGACCCCGGCGCCCAGGGTAGATCGGGCGAAGACGTCTGTGGTGTTTACGACTGCCAACGTTCCAGGGGCGCTGTACAAAGCGCTGGGCGCCTTCGCGACCCGCGGGATCAACCTGACCAAACTGGAGTCGCGACCGCGGCGGGACCGGCCGTGGGAATACCTGTTCTACGTGGACCTCGAAACCCATCAGGAGTCGGCTGAGGGCCGCGCGGCGCTATCGGAACTGGCCGGCGTGACGGCGTTTCTCAGGATCCTGGGGTCCTACCCAAGGGCCGCCGAGTGACTCACCGCTGGCCGCGCGTGGTGCCCGAGGGCGATCGCGGGCTCCTCGTCGAGTTTCCTCCCGAGTTGTCGCCGGAGATCAACGCGCTCGTGCGCGGTGCCCACGCGGGGCTGGCCGGCCTCCCCGGCGTCGTCGAGTCGGTGCCCACCTTTCGCTCTCTGCTCCTGATTTACGATCCCAGCGTCGTGACTTTTGCCGGACTCGCGGAGCGTGCGGAAGTGTGCGCGCGCACCATCCGGCCTGCGCCCGCCAACGCGGGTAGCCTGCTCGAAGTTCCTGTCGTCTACGGTGGACCGGCCGGCCCCGATCTGGCGGACGTTGCGGCTGCCTGCGGGCTGACTGAAGAAGAGGTCGTGCGCCTTCACGCCGAGCCAATCTACCTGGTGTACATGCTCGGGTTCGCGCCTGGCTACCCGTACCTGGGCTTGCTGCCGCCCGCGCTGCGCCTGCCGAGGCGCGCCACGCCCCGCACACGAGTGCCGGCCGGCAGCATCGCTATCGCCGACGCATTCGCAGGGATCTACCCGCAGGAGACGCCCGGAGGCTGGCATCTGCTCGGACGCACGCCCCTGCGCCTCTTTGATCCGGCACGTACGCCCGCCTGCCTGCTGCGGCCCGGAGACCACGTGCGGTTCATCCCTGTGACTGATGCGGCCGTCGCTGAGTCCGCCCTTCGTGACGCCGCACGCGAGGCGGCGCAGCGACCACTGCCGGCGCCCCACCGTCCCACCTTCGAGGTGCTCGAACCCGGGTTGATGTCCACGGTGCAGGACCTCGGCCGCACCGGCTGGCGAGGCTTCGGCATTCCACTTTCCGGAGTTCTGGATCGTCGGGCCCTGCGTGCGGCCAACGCCGCGGCGGGCAATCCTCCCGCGGCTGCGGCCGTCGAGTTGACGTTTCCCGGCCCCAAATTGAGGCTGTTCGATGACTCCAGCGTTGCCGTAGCCGGGGCCGACCTGGACGCACGCGTCAACGGGACGCCAATCAATCCCGAAGAACCGGTGCAGGTCCGCCGTGGCGACGTGCTGAGTTTTGCCGCGCCGCGCCGCGGGCAATGGCTCTATCTCAGCGTTGCCGGCGGGATCGACGTGCCTGAAGTGTTCGGCAGCCGCTCAACGTTTGCGCGCGGCGGCCTCGGCGGCACCGCGGGCCGTCCCTTGAGGGCAGGAGATGTTCTCGGGCGGGGAGAAACAAGGAGCGGGTCGCGCAGGACGACGCCTGTGGACGACGCCGGGAGATCGGGCGGTCCGATTCGCGTGATCATGGGTCCGCAGGCCGACGCATTTGCTGTTGACGCCCAGGCCGCCCTCATCAGCCGGCCCTTCGAGGTCACGGTCCAGCGCGACCGTAGCGGTATGCGACTCAGCGGTACCACCCTCACGCACCGCGATAGTGCCGAGATCCTTTCCGATGGCCTTGTGCCGGGGGCGATTCAGGTGCCAGCGGACGGCGGACCCGTCGTGATCCTGGCGGATGGTCCGACCACCGGCGGGTACGCCAAGATCGCGACAGTGATCGATGCGGACCTCGACCGGGTGGCCCAGGCCGTTCCTGGGGAGGCGCTGCGCTTCGATGCGGTCACCGTTGAAGAGGCGCAGGCGGCGGGGGCCGCAGCGGGAGGGCGTGAGGACATTGAGAGCCGCCTCCGGGGAGTGACTCGATGCAGCTAGGACGCCTCCCACGCCTGAAGCTCGCCGCCCTGCCGACGCCGCTCGAGGAAGCGCCGTCGCTATCGGCCTATCTCGGCGGCCCGCGCATCATGTTCAAGCGCGACGACATCACCGGGCTGGCCTTCGGCGGCAACAAGGTTCGCAAGATTGAATACCTGATGGGTGAGGCCGTGGACCGCGGCTGTGACGTGGTGATCACCGTCGGCGCCGTGCAATCGAACCACGCCCGAGTGACCGCGGCCGCCGCCCGGCGTCTGGGGTTGGACTCGGTCGTCATCCTCCATGGCGAGGAGCCCGCACAGCGCCAGGGCAACCTTTTGCTCGACGCGATCTTCGGCGCCGATATCCGTATTGTCAACACCGACGATGACTATGTCCTGATGGGCGTGATGGAAGACGCGGCGCGAGACTTGAAGCGCCAGGGCCGCAGCCCTTACGTCATCCCGCGCGGCGGCGCTACGGCGCTGGGCGCGGCGGCTTTTGTCAACGCAGGGCTGGAGCTGCTGGATCAACTGAACAGCCGCGGGATCCACGCCGACGCCATCGTGCACGCCAGCACCTCGGGCGGCACCCAGGCCGGCTTGTACACCGCGATGAAAGTCACCCAGTCGGGGATCCAGGTGCTCGGCATCAGCGCCGGTCCGTCCCGGGAAGTCGTGACGAGCCGTGTCCGTGGATTAACCCAGGATCTGATTACGTTGTTGGGACTTGACTGGCGCCCGCATCCCGATGATATCGTGGTGACGGATGAGTATGTCGGTGAGCGGTACGGGGTGCCGACGCCGGCCTGTCTGGATGCGATGCGCCTGGCGGCGCGGACTGAGGGCATCCTGCTCGACCCGGTCTACACCGGCAAGGCCATGGCCGGACTAATCGACCAGGTGCGCCGCGGGCATTTCGCGGCCGATCAGACCGTGATCTTCTGGCACACGGGCGGCCAGCCTGCCATCTTCGCGTACGCCGGCTGGCTCTCCGAGGGATAGGAGGCAGGGATGGTCGTTCGAAGGGGCCTGGTTGCCGCGCTGCTCGTCGCGCTCTTGACGGCGCTCGCGACCATTCCCGCGGCGGCGGATGATGCGCAACTCCGCCGGGCCTTTGCCGCGTTTATGCGCTCGGCGGACGAATTGCGGATTGAGGCGATCCCCGACCTGTACGAGGGCGGGTACGCGCGCATCAGCGTGTTCAGCCGGCGTGTGATGCTCACTGCGGGTCTGCGCGTTGACGAGACGGCACTCCGCCTGACGGGTGTGAGCCTCGATCCCGAGGCGCTGCGGGCGGGGGTGCTGAGGGTACTGGACTTGCGCGACAGCGCCATGCAGGTGCGCGTGATGCTGAAGAGCCTGCAGGACTACTTCAACGCCAGCAACCCGCTGGAGGACACCCGCTTGTGGGCCGACAACGGATACCTGCTGGGGACCGGGACGGTGCAGTTCCAGGGCCGTCAGGTGCACATGCGCATGAAAGGGTTCTTTGCCGTGTCCGGAACGACCGAGATCTATTTCTACTTCGACACCCTGCACGCCAATGGGACGCCGATGCCTACGGCGGTGATTCGCGACCTAGAGCGTCAGATCAACCCCATTCTGCACCAGCGCCAGTGGCCGGTGACGTTCAAGCTCAGGTCGGTGCGGCTCGACGCGCAGGGTCTTACGGTCAGCAGCCAGGCCGACGGCTCGTGTCCCGGGTGCGGCGGTGGAGAGCAGCCGGCCCTTGCACCCTGACGTGCGAACGCCGCGCGTCCTGGTGACGGCCCGGCGGGCGCCGGCCAATGCCGCGCCTGCGACCGTCGAGCAGTATGCGCGGTCCACGGCGTATTACGTCAATGCTGTCCGGGACGCTGGCGGCGAGCCCCTCGTGGTCAGGGCTGGGGATCCGATCCCGGAGGAGTACGACGCGGTCCTGTTCTCAGGCGGCGCGGACGTCCATCCTCGCTACTATGGCCAGACCATCAACGAGTCGGTGCGGGGCACGCTCACGATCGACGACGCCAGAGACACACTGGAACTCGAGTTGGCGCGGCGGGCCCTGGAAGCCGATCGCCCGATCTTCTGCATCTGCCGCGGCGTGCAGTTGATCAACGTCGCGGCCGGAGGCACGCTCTGGCAGGATCTCTCGCTGGCCGGGGTGGATCCCGTGGAGCACTTTCAGGACGGACGTCGCGAGACCTGGGAAGTGGGCCACGAGGTCACCGTTGAACCGGCCACGACCCTTGCCGGGATCGTAGGCACGCGTCCCGTGGGCGTGAACACCTACCATCATCAGGCCGTCGAGGTGCCAGCGCCGGGATTCCGCGTGGTAGGGCGGGCCGCCGACGGTACTATCGAGGCCATTGAGAGCGACAACCACCGGTATGTAGTCGGCGTGCAGTGGCATCCCGAACGGATGGTCTCGCATCATACACTCCAGCGCCGGCTCTTCGCCCGCCTCGTGGAGGCGGCTCGCTAGGATGCGGCTGCGTGCCTCCGCGCTCCTGCTGCTGCTGGGCCTGCTGGCGGTCCCGATGGGTGCCGGCCTGTCGCGGGCCGCGCCTGCCGGCGCCCCTGTGGTTCACCGGATCGTCGTCGATGGTGTCATCTCTCCGTCGACCGCGCGGTTTATCCTCCGGGCCGTCCACGAGGCCGACGAGGAGAGCGTCGAGGCTCTCATCATCCAACTGGACACGCCCGGCGGGCTGCTGCAGTCCACCGAAGACATCACCCGGGCGATCCTCAACGCGAAGGTGCCCGTCGTCGTCTACATCGCGCCGCGAGGCGCCCGCGCGGCCTCGGCCGGCGTCTACATCACCTATGCGGCGCACGTGGCCGCGAT
>JBGPLF010000101.1:0-13195 GCA_041486265.1 bacterium | reverse complement strand
TGGGATCGGCGCAAAGCGAAGATTGCAAGATCGATTCGATCGCCCAGTCCTGGGCTGTCCTCTCTGGTGCGGCTCCGGCTCGACGCGCCGAGCGTGCGATTGACGCGGTGCGCACCCTCCTGATCCATCGCCCGGCGGGCGTCATTCTGCTTCTGACTCCACCCTTCGACACATCAGCGCAGGACCCCGGCTACATCAAAGGCTACGTGCCCGGCATCCGCGAGAACGGTGGCCAGTACACCCATGCCGCCATCTGGACCGCCATGGCGATCGCGAAGCTCGGCAACGGGGACGAAGCGGTCGAGCTCTTTCACATGCTCAACCCCATCAACCACGCGCGGTCCCTGCAAGAGGTGGAGCGGTACAAGGTGGAGCCCTACGTGGTGGCAGCTGATGTCTATGCCCACCCGCTTCACACGGGCCGGGGAGGCTGGACGTGGTACACGGGATCGGCCGGCTGGCTCTATCGCCTGGGTCTTGAGAGCATCCTGGGGCTTGTGCGCCGCGGCTCCACGTTCGCGGTCGATCCGTGCATCCCGGCTTCCTGGCCCGGCTATTCTATGACCTGGCGCTTTGGTCGCACCCGCTACGAGATCAACGTGGTGAACACGGGCCGGCAGTGTCGCGGAATCGCAGAGGCGACCCTCGACGGCACCGCCATCGACCCCTCTGCGATTCCGCTTGCAGATGACGGTATGCGCCATGAGGTCCACGTCGTGATGGGGAATCCCTCGAATGGATTTCATTGACGCGCGACTCCGCGGGTGCTATCTGTAGAAATTAGCGCGACTGCTGCAGTCGGACGGCGAAGAGTACGCATCGACACCAAGCACGCTCCCAATCCTTCCGGTTCAGTCCCTCGGAGACAATCGAGTAGCCCCAGTTCACCGGGATAAGCGAATCGCCGCGGGATGGCTGCCCACTCTCATCCAGCCGATAGGGCGGAGAGTGAGGACAATGCCACAAAGGAGACCACATGTCACCAGACGAGAACAAGGCCCTTGGCCACAGTATCATAGATGCAATCAATTCGGGTAATCTTGCAAGTGTTGATGCTGTCTTCGCCCCCAGCTACGTTGACCAGAATCCGTTTCCTGGCGCGACCCCGGACCTCGAAGGTTTCAAGCAGGGGTTGACCAAGTTCCGAGCCGCCTTCCCCGACTTCCGCTACACGATCGAGGACGAGATCACGGTAGGCGACAAGCTCGTGCACCGTCTCACAGCGAAGGGCACGCAGAAGGGTGAGTTCATGGGTCTGGCCGCCACGGGCAAGCAGGCGACCTGGTCGGAGATTCACATCGGGCGTATTGCCAACGGTAAGGTCGTGGAGCACTGGGGTAATGGAGACCAGCGCGCCATGATGCAGCAGCTTGGACTTGTCTCGGCGACCAAATAAGAGAGACCGAACAAGTCGCCAGATCAGGGCAAAAGGAACTGAGATCGCAACATAAGGAACTGCAGAGAGGTAACCGGGGCGTAGGGATCGATTTCCTACGCCCTCGTTTTTCCCCTGCTCAGGGGCCACCAGATACTAAGCCGCCCCGGTTCTGCCCGCTCTGGATGCCAACGACTCGAGGCCAGGGCTCGCCATCCCCAGTAGTTACCTCCATCCCATCCCGTATCGTATCCGCGCGAACCTATCCAACCGGTCACGCTCCCAGGTAACTGTCTAGCAGGATGGCGAGGATGGCCGGGAGTTCGCCTCCGACCTGACAAACCCTGCCGGCCCGCGGCGGAAAGGAGGTGCTGTTCGCATCGCCGAACCCGCCCGAAGAGGTTGTGTCGGAAGGGGGGAGCGGCGGTGACTAGGGTTCAGGCAGAACCGTACGACTTCGAGTTCGATCCCAAGACGGCGGCCCTGCTGATTATCGACATGCAGCGGGACTTCGTGTACCGGGGCGGCTTCGGTGAGGCGCTCGGGAACGACACCTCATTGCTACTCAAGGCGGTTCCTCCGACCGAGCGGGTGCTCAAAGCGGTCCGGGGGGCGGGGATGTTTGTGGTCCACACCCGCGAGGGGCACCGTCCCGATCTCGCCGACCTTCCCAGGGCCAAGAAGGAGCGCGGCCGCTTGAAGACCGGGATCGGGGATCCCGGGCCGATGGGCCGAATCCTGGTCCGCGGCGAGCACGGGCACGACATCGTGGACGAACTGAAGCCGGCGCCAGGCGAGCCCGTGGTGGACAAGCCGGGGAAGGGGTCGTTCTACGCCACCGACCTGGACTCGATCTTGCACAACCGGGGGATTCAGCAGATCATCGTCTGCGGCGTCACCACCGAGGTGTGCGTACACACGACCGTGCGGGAGGCTAACGATCGCGGCTACGACTGCCTCGTGCTTGAGGACTGCGTGGGTTCGTACTTCCCGGAGTTTCAGGAAGTCGGGATCAAGATGATCAAGGCCCAGGGCGGGATCTTCGGCTGGGTCAGCGACTCGAAGCGGTTCCTGGACGCTCTCGCGAAGGCGCAGGCGGCGCCGGCGAAGAGTTCTGCGCGAGGCTGAGACGCGATGGCCACCCGGGGGAGGGGTGAGGCATGAAGGCATCGGCGGGTGAGTTTCGGCCGCGGCTGTGGGGGAGCGGTGATTGGAACGCCTTCTTTGGGCTGTTCACGAACGTCGCACTCAACGTGATCGTGCTGTCAGGCTTGGCCCTCGGGGTCCTCAAGTTGCCGAACGACATCGTGTTCGGCCGGATCCTGCCGGCGCTGGGAATTGCGCTGCCGATCGGCAACATTTTCTACGCTATCCTGGCGTACCGGCTGGCGAAGCGGGAGCGGCGCGATACCGTGGCGGCGATGCCCTACGGGCCCAGCGTCCCGCACATGTTCATCGTCGTGTTTGTGATCATGCTGCCGATTGCGCTCAAGACCGGTGATCCGATCAAAGCCTGGGAGGCGGGCCTCGCCTGGTCCTTCATCATCGGCGTGATCGTCCTGCTGGGCGCGTTCATCGGTCCCTCGATTCGCGCGTTCACGCCTCGCGCGGCGATGCTCGGGACGCTGGCCGGTATTTCGATCGCCTTCATCTCGATGCGGCCGGCCTTCCAGATGTGGGAAGTGCCCTGGATCGCCTTCATCTCGCTGGCGATCATCCTGGTAAGCTGGGTGGCGAACGTGCGGCTCCCATTCGGCGTTCCCGGCGGGCTGGCGGCCGTGGTGATCGGGACCGCCGTGGGATGGGTGGCAGTGCTGCTGGGGTGGGCGGGCGTCCTGGTCCCCTCCGCCGTGGGCGAGTCGTTGAAACAGTTCGGGGTGCACCTGCCAATTCCGGGGGCCGAGGTCTTGCAGGGACTCCGTGACATCGGTCCCCTGCTGGCTACGGCCATCCCCCTCGGCGTCTACAACTTTATTGAAGGCATGAACAACGTCGAGAGCGCCGCCGCAGCCGGGGATAGCTACAGCTTACGCTCGATCCTGCTCGCGGACGGTATCGGCGCCGTCGTCGGTTCGTTCCTCGGAAGCCCCTTCCCTCCAGCGGTGTACATCGGGCATCCGGGGTGGAAGGCGGTCGGGGGACGCATCGGCTATTCCCTGGCGACCGGGATTGTGATCGCGCTGGTTGCCTTCCTCGGGCTCGTCGCCCTGCTGCTCGCGGTCATTCCGATCCAGGCTCTCGTGCCCATCCTGCTCTTCATCGGGCTGGTGATCGGCGCCCAGGCGTTCCAGGCGACCCCTTCCCGACACGCGCCCGCCGTGGTGCTGGCGCTCCTGCCCAACATTGCGCTGTGGGCCAAGGGGTTGGTGGACGACGCGCTGCAGGCCGCCGGAACGGATGCGGTCAAGGTTGGACTGGACAAACTGGGCGCCGGCGACATCTATCATGGGATGGCGGTCTTCGGCGGAGGAGCCGTGCTCGCGGGTATGGTGCTGGGGGCGATGGCAGCCTTTGTCATCGACCGCGAGTTCAACCGCGCGACGGTTGCGGCCCTTGCCGGCGCGCTGTTCGCGTTCTTTGGCCTGATCAACGGGGTGGGTCCGGTGGGTGTGAACGTCTCTCCCGCAGTCACCCTCGGTTATCTCGTGATGGCCGTCATCCTTGCGGTGGTCTCCTGGCGTGCCGGGACGTTGACGGCTGGGGACGTGCGGGCTCTCAAGCAACCGCTCCCGGCAGACCGGTCGGGGGGTGGGTAGCCGCGGGAATGGCGTTTGAATTGTTCGTGAACGGAACGCTGATGCGGGGACTCGCGCTGCACAAAAACCTGGCGGGCGCGGAGTTCCTCGGGGAAGCGCAGACAGCGCCGGTCTATCGCCTCTATTCGATCGCGGACCGGCATCCCGGGATGTTCGAGGTCCCGGAGGGCGGTGTGTCCGTTGCAGGCGAGCTGTACCGGGTCACAGAGGACATCTGGCGGAGTGTCGAGGCAGGCGAGCCCCCTGGACTGTACAGGGGGCTTGTAGTTCTCGAGGACGGGCGGCGGGTCGAGGGGATCCTGTACCCACGGGAACTCGCCGAAGGCCGGCATCGCGACATCTCAGCCTGCGGTGGCTGGCGCGCGTACCTGGCGGCGCAGCGCACCTGATAGCGGCGAAGCTCAGACGTCCGCCTCGGTGCGTGACGGCAGCCGAATCGTCCGGAAGACCTCCATGAATCGACACAGATAGTCCGTCACCAGGTTCACGATCTCGTCACCAAATTCCCGGTTCGCCCCCTGGGGGGGTTTGCCACTTTCCTCTTTCAGGCTCCCGCGCGCGCTGATATCGCGTGTCCGGAGGTACACATGCACCACCCCGTGCTCCCAGAGAAAGTCCCATGGCGTGACCGGGACCAGGTGTGGTACCGGGGCGGTCTCCTGCGAGGGAGCGGCTTCGCTCATCTGTACGAGGGAGGGCGTCAGGGCCAGCATGAGCGAGGTCTCGGTGAAATCGCCGTGGCCAAACCCCCATTCCGGGCGCAGCTTCCCGGTAATATCCCACCACTGAACCATGCCCGCCACGACGCCTCTCCCCCTGAGCATCAGACCCACCTGACTCAGGGCGAAGGCATTGCCGCCGTGTCCGTTGATGAAGAGGATATGCGTTGCTCCGTATTGGACGAGTGTATTCACGAGCTCGGTCAGAACGCGGATGTACGTCTCGTTGCTCAGGGTGAGGGTTCCTGGAAAATCCGTATGGTACTCGGCGTAGCCAAAGGGCAGGGTGGGGGTGACCAGCGCCCCGGTTCTCTCAGCCAGCCGCAGGGCCAGTGCGCGCGCGGTAAAGAAATCCGTGCCCAGAGGCAGGTGCGGACCATGCTGCTCCGTGCTGCCGACGGGCACGAGAACCACACGTCCCTCGGCAAACGCGCGCTCAGCTTCGGGCCATGACATTTCCTCGAGAAGGATCTTGGCCATCACGTGTCCCTCATTTTCACCTAAGCCGCGCTCCGTTGTGCTATGATACTTGACGAGCGAGTCCAGTATTTCGCCTGCCATCACATCCTCGGTTTGTTCTGATCGCGGGAATCTCCTTCAACGTGAGACGTGTACCGTTCAGTCACAACCGGAGTGCTGGCTACATAGAACAAGGCTTGGAGGATTTGTGAACATGATGGAGGACAAAACAAGAATCACGAGACATTATCTGCTGGCCAGCGACTTCGACCAGACCCTGAGCCGCAGCGATTCCGGGGTCATTTTGAGCGAACTGCTCGGTGCCTCAGGGTTTGAGGCCAAGGTCGCGGGGCTCTCGCACATTCACCTGGTGCAGCAAGGCGGAGAGCTTGCCTACCTGCTGCTGCACGATCCAGAGTACCGGCGCGTTCGGAAGGAGCATCTCCTCGATGTCGGCAGACAGATTCGTCTCAAGCCGAACGTCCGCCTGCTCTCGCAGCTCCTCGATGATCTTGGCGGCTATCGTTTCTCCGTCTACGTGATTTCGGCGGCCCCCGAAGAGGTGATCCAGTCGGCGCTGGAGGGGATTATCCCCGCAGATCACATCTACGGGACCCGCTTCCAGTACGACCCTTCGTCAGGGGAGATCCAGTCCATCATTCATGTGCCAGCCGGCTACGGGAAGGTCGTCGTACTCGAGGAACTCCGAGAGAAGCTGCAGATCAGCCACGACCGTGTGGTGTACGTCGGTGACGGTAGTTCTGATATTCACGTGATGCTGCATGTCAACCGCCGGGAGGGGATGACGATCGCCGTGTCGGAGGCGAAGTACATTGCCCAGATCGCGAAGCGTACGATCCTGAGCGATGATGCCCTGAGCGTGCTGGATCCCATCCTGGAGGAGATCGTCGGATGGGATCCCGCAAGGATTCGCTCCCTGTTTGAATCACACGGGTTCGTCCTTCAGGACTGGAACAAGATCCGGACCGACTTCGTCACGATCCGCGAGGCAGGCGCGACGTCACAGACGATTACTGGACCTTCGGCGTTGTCGTGATGGCGGAGAAGCCGGGGCCGCCGGGCCCTCTTGTCCACGCTACTACGATCCTCCAGGAGGCGGTTCTTCCTGAGTCAACCAGACGTAGTCCGCCCGGATGCCATAGCGGGGATTAGGTGCGAGCAACTCCTGGACCTCTTCCTCGCTCAGGTCATAGCCGTTCACTTGTGAGACCACCAGCACGTGTGCGATGCCCCTGGCCCGCAGCCGGTCGGGAAGTCCGCCGCCATAGCTGGCATGAAAGTCCCCGACGATGATGACGAGGACCTGATCGGGGTGCGCCTGCAGGTAGTCACGCGCCTGCCAGGCCATCGTGTCGTCCCACGCGCTCTGCGCGGCGAAGAAATCGCGGATCGTATCCTCCCGCAGATTCCCGTGTGGACCCACGGCCGCCACGAAGCGTTCGAAGTACAGCGCGTTGCCCAACTGGAAATCCGGAGGGAGCCAAGATCGCTCCTCATCGGATAACCCCGCGATGCCTTTCTGCGCCAGCGCCTCCGCGAGTTGTGTCGGCGCATTGAGCGCTCGGGTCTGCCCGCCTGACCCGCGGGTGAAGAGCACTAGTGGCCGATACCACTCAAACCGATACCCGCTCCAATGAACCGACCGGAGAAAATCCGACTCCTGGACGTCGCCCCGCACATAGCGATCCACCCACGGTTGATCGGGATAGGAGAGGAATTCAAGGCCGACACTGATTTTGAGATTGAGATTCTTCAAGATCTGCAGCGCGGCCAGCTGATTCTCGTGGTGCCGCAGCAGATCATGCTCCTCGCTGATGATCACCACCTGCCCGGGGCGCACTCCTTCCAACGCCCGTTCGAGGCTCACCGCCTGGCCGGTCGAGCCGTCAAAAATCCCCGGTCCAACAGTGGCCGGCGCGAGCGCGATGATGAGAGATAGGGAGACCAGGAGCGCCGTGAACGCGATAGACACCTCCTTCTGCCGACGAGCGTCCGGCTATCTCGGGGTAAGAGTAACACTGGCGGGGGTGCCGCTCCAATACTGAGCGGGTGGCCGCGCGACGATAGGACACAACTCGGTTGGGTCAGAATACCCCAACGCACAACCAATGACACACGTGCGCGTCGGGGGTCATCCTCAGCATGACGGTTTATTTGCTACGGCGGCTGCTCGGAAGCGTCCCGTTGATGGTCGGTGTGTCGATCATCGTCTTTGGGATCTTGCAGGCGCTGCCCGGCGGTCCCCTGGCTGTCTACCTGGACAATCCCTATGTGACCGGCAAAGACCTCGCCCTACTCAAACATCAATTTGGTCTCGACCAGCCCCTTCACATCCAATACATCAGGTGGTTTGGGGCCTTCATCTCTGGCCAATGGGGCGTCAGCTATGCTTCGGGTGAACCCGTTGCAAAGCTCATCGCGGGTCGCCTGCCGGCGACGCTTCTCCTGATGGGCACAGCTTTCCTCGTCGCGACGGCCTTTTCCATCACGACGGGTGTGTACAGCGCCGTTCGACACTACTCTATCTTCGATTACTCGGTGACCGCCTTCTCGTTTCTCGGGATCTCGATGCCTGTCTTTTGGTTCGGGCTCATGCTGCAACTGCTCCTCGCCGTCCACTTCGGGTGGTTGCCGGTCGCCGGCTTCGGCGAGCCAGGAAACTGGATCGACATGCTGGTCCATCTCCTGATGCCGACCATCGTACTCTCGCTGCTGAGCGCCGGCCGGTGGAGTCGGTTTACCCGGGCCGGCGTCTTGGAGGTCCTCAGCCAGGACTATGTCCGGACCGCGCGCGCCAAGGGACTTCCGGAGCGGGCGGTCATTTTTCGACATGCATTGAGGACCAGCCTGACGCCCGTGGTGACGATCATGGCCTTGGATCTTGCGGGGTTATTCTCTGGGGCCGTCGTGACCGAGACAGTGTTTGCGTGGCCCGGCATGGGGAGTCTGCTCATCCAATCCGTGTCGAAGGTTGACTATCCGACGCTCCTGGCCATTCTGATGCTCAGCTCCTTCGCCATCGTCTTGTCGAATGTGCTCGCCGACATGGTGTACAGCGTGCTCGATCCGAGGATTGTGTACCGTTAGTCGCATGACCACATTGCCCGTGATGGCTCGGAACTCAAGCCTCTATGCCGACGCTTGGCGAAGGTTCGCGCGGCATCGGCTTGCATTGGGAGGGTTTGTGGTCCTCCTGATCCTCGTGATCGCTGCGGCGGCCGCACCCTTGCTGGCGCGCTTCGCGCCAAATGACGTTGATCTGAGAAAGCTGGGCTCGGCGCCGTCGCGTGTCCACTGGTTTGGCACCGATGACCTCGGCCGAGACGAATTCAGCCGCTCTCTGCACGCCGGCCGCGTATCCTTGTCCATCGGCATCCTGAGCGCGCTCGTGGCTGCGGTCGTGGGCACTACCGTCGGCGCCCTCGCAGGATATTACGGAGGACTCGTGGAAAGCGCGCTCATGCGTTTAGTCGACGTTGTGTTGTCGGTGCCGCCGCTTCCCCTCGTCATTGTTCTCTCGGCTGTTGCGAGGTCGACGCCGTTGACTTTGATTCTGATCATTGCCGGAATCGGCTGGATGGGCACGGCCCGGCTCGTCCGCAGCTCGTTTCTGACCATCCGGGAGGGAGAGTACGTCGAGGCCGCGCGGGCCATTGGGTGTCGCAGCCTGAGGATCATCCTGCGCCACGCGCTCCCGAATAGCCTCGGCCCGGTCATTGTGGCTGGGACGCTTGCGGTCGGCAACGCGATCATCACCGAATCGGTGCTCTCATTTCTTGGCGTGGGTGTGCGCCCTCCGACCGCGACATGGGGCAATATGTTACAGAACGCACAATCCACGATGACGACAAGGCCCTGGCTCGCGGTCTTTCCGGGGCTTTTCATCCTCCTGAGTCTGCTGAGCGTCAATGCTGTGGGCGACGGATTGCGGGATGCCCTGGACGTCCGGTTGAAGGCGTAGGCGCTCGGAGAGTCGCGTGATTCGCAATTGTCTGGTGCTTCAATCCCGGAAGGAGGGGGAAGCGATGTTCAGATCTTCCATGTGCGGTCGTCTACTACTCAACCTGCCATTGCTCCTGGTGGTCGTGGCGACGGCGATGATGGTGGGCGGGCCGGGGGCGGTGGGAGCGCCGAGGGACGACCAACTCGTCATCGCCTTCGACAAGGAACCCGACACGCTCAATCCCTACGCGACCCATGTCCTCGCGGCCAAGGAGATTGATGTCGTTGAGGGGTTCCATGCCACGAACGAGAAAATGGAGTACATCCCGCGTGTGGTGCAGCGGGTCCCCACAGTCACCAATGCCGGTCTGACCATAACGGCCGGGAAAATGACGGTGACGTGGAGACTCAAGCCCGGACTGAAATGGAGCGATGGCCAGCCCGTCACGTCCGCCGATGCAGAGTTCACGTACAAGGCGATGACTGACCCATCGTTTCGCGTGGACAGCAGGGCGGGGTGGCCCATCATCGAGTCCGTGAAAACCCCGGACCCGCAGACGGTGGTCGTGGCATTCAAGGACTCGTATGCGGGCTACCGGGATCTCTTCCGGTATCTGCTGCCGAAGCACATGCTCGAAGGTAAGGACCTCAACACGTATTCTGACTATAACCGATCTCCTGTCACGACGGCGCCCTTCAGTATTCAGCAGTGGCTCCCCGGGCAGTTTCTTGTGACGGTCGCCAACCCGAACTACCGGGGGGCGGCGCAGGGACTCCCGCACATCAAGAAGATCACCTGGCGCTTCGTTCCCGATGCCAACACGCGGATCAACATGCTCAGAACGGGAGAGGCGCAGGTGGCGTGGGCGCTCCCGTTCGAGCAAATCAAGCCGCTGCAATCTGCGCCCGGGCTCAAGGTCATCGTCCACCCGCTCAACGCCTGGATGCATTTTGATTTCAACCTCAGGAAGCCGATGTTCCAGGACGTGCGGCTGCGTCAGGCGGTGGCCTACGCGATCGACAAAGAGGCCATCGTGAGTCAGGTGCTCGGAGGCCTGGGGAAACCCGCAGGCCCCCCGATCACCCCGCTGTCGTGGGCGCACAATCCCAACGCGTACAGTCAGTACAAGTACGATCTTGCGAGAGCGAAAGCGCTCGTCGCAGAGGCTGGGTGGAGGCCTGGATCGGACGGCATTCTTCAGAAAGATGGAAAGCCGTTCACGTTCGACAACTGCCTGAATACCGGTGACGCAACGCAGGAACGGGTCCAGCAGGTCATTCAGGCGATGCTGCGGAGCATCGGGATGAACATGGAAATCCGCAACTTCTCTGCGGTCGTGTACGGTGAGATCCGGTTCAAGGGCGAGTGCGACACACTGTTCCACCGTTGGATCGTTCCAGCCACCCCGGTGCTGTCGATCTTCTACTCAGCCGACGCCATGCCGCCGAATGGGTTGAATGAGGACTTTTATGCCAACGCTGAGATCACCGAAATCATCAAGGAGGCTGAAAGTACGATTGATCAGCCCAAGGCGAAAGCCTTGTTCTGGCGGGCGCAGGAGATCTTGGCAAGGGACTTGCCGACGATCCCGATTTACTACATGGTTGCCGCTCAGGCCACGACTTCGCGTCTCCAGGGCTTAGTGGGCAACCCCACGAATGACGGGGATGGATGGAACATAGAGGAGTGGAGGCTGGGACCTTAGCCGCAGGGGCAGGCTGTCGTCGAGCGCGGCGCCGGAGGACAAGGGATGGCGAAGATCGCGGTGGTGGGTTGTGGGGCGATTGGGGGGTTAGCCGGATTCTATATGGCACGGGCAGGTGAGCGAGTGCTGTTCGTCGACCAGAATGCGGACCATGTCCGGGCCATCCGCGAGCGCGGCATCTCGGTGAACGGTGTCTATGGGCCCATGTCGATCGGCCCTCAGCCTGCGTATGCCCCTACCGAAATTCCTGAACCCCTGGAGGGCCTTATCTTTCTTGCCTGTAAATCCCAGCACACAGCCGCAGCCGTTCAGGCGCTCGTCCCCCATCTCACCCCGCAATCTTGTATCGCATCCCTCCAGAATGGCATGAACGAGGATACGATCGCAGGCATCGTGGGCCGGGAGCGAACGATGGGAGCCCTCCCCGACTATGGGGGGGCATACCTTGACCCGGGCGTTCTCGAAGCGGTACACGAGGGAACCGTCTACGTAGGAGAGCTTGACGGCAGCCTCACCCCGCGGGTACATGAGGCCGCGCGTCTACTGGCCATCGGGCCAAACAAGTGCGAACTCCTCACCGACATCGTCGGGCGAGTCTGGACGAAGCAAGTCTACAACTCTCAGGTTGTGCCAACGGCGCTGGTGGATGGTACGGTGGTGCAGGTTCTGGGAAACAGGAAACTGCAGCGCCTCGCGGGCGCGTTGGTCCGCGAGGCCATGCTGGTATCGGATGCCGCAGGCGCGCGCCTGCACGCGGACCGCTGGTTTGATCCAGCCCTCTACCGCGCGGACACCCCTGAGTCCACGCAGCGACTCCTTGCCGCCTACGACCGGCTCGTCGAGCATTTGGGCGGGCACCAGGTGCACGAGGGGCCCGGCGGCTACAAGTACGTCAAGAAGGCCAGTGGCATCCATTGGGATATTGTCTACCGGAAGCGCAAGAGCGAGGCAGCCTATCTGACCGTTGTGTGTGTTGCCGGCCGCTATGGCGTGGACGTGCCGCTGAACGCCCGCCTGGTCAAGCTGGTCGAGGAGATTGAAGATGGGAAACGGTCTCTCGGGTGGCACAACATCGACGAGTTGACCGCCTACACCGAAAGTCTGGGGAAGGCGCTGCCCTAACCCGTTGGGGGAGCCTTATAGACGGTCCCGCTCTTCATCACCATCTTCACGCGGTTCGGATCAGCCACCACGGAGATATCGGCCAGAGGGTCGCCGTCTACCAGCACCAGGTCCGCGATCCGTCCGGCTTCCAGGGTGCCCAAGGCGTCTCCCATCCCAAGGAGTTGCGCCCCCATCTTCGTTGAAGCGACGATGGACTGCATTGGCGTCATCCCGGCCTGCACCATGTAGACGAGTTCTTTGGTGTTCTGCGCGTGTCCCAACGCGCCGGCATCCGTGCCCATGGCGATCTTCACGCCGAGCTCAAGAGCCCTTTTGAAGTTGCGCCGCTGCACATCGAACACACCGGGAAGTTTCGCGGCCGTGTAGGCTGGCAGCGAGTGAGGGTCTCGCTCCAACCGCTCTTTCATCCGCTGGGTGACACTCAGGGTGGGCACCAACCAGATACCCAGCTTTGCCATCCGCTCGAGATCCTGCTCTTCGGCTAACGCTGCATGCTCGATGGAGTCCACCCGCGCCTCCAGGCACATCTTCAAGCCTTCGCCCCCGTGAGCGTGAACCAACACCGGTTTCCCTGCGGCGTGGGCTTCATCCACCATTGCCCTCAGCTCGTCCGGGGTGAACTGCCTGGTCATCGGGCCCCCTCGAGGGGACCCGACCCCGCCGGTGGTCGCGATCTTCACACAGTCCGCCCCCAGGCGGATCACCTCACGGACCTTGCGACGGCACTCATCCGCGCCATCCGCGGCACCGTCTGGAATGCCCGGCAGTCGTGGGAAGTCAGAGGAGAGCCCACATGGCTGAGTCAAGTCACCATGACCACCCGTCTGGGTGATGATCACCAGGCTGATGAAAAGACGCGGGCCTGGGATGACGCCCTGCTCCACGGCCATCTTGACGCCCAGGTCGACGCCCGCCGCGTCGCGGAACGAGGTGATACCGCTCATGAGCGTTTCGGTGGCCCACCGGCCCACCTGCAGGACGGCCAGACTCGGTGCGGTATTCATGCGCTGTTTCAGGTCCAACCCGAGATGGGCCAGATGATCGTGGCAGTCGATCATGCCGGGCATCGCGGTGAGCTGGGGGAAGTCATAC
>JBGPLF010000100.1:0-13254 GCA_041486265.1 bacterium | reverse complement strand
AGTGTACACGGTGGAAGAGCTGGTGCGGTCCTTCCTGATAGAGGACGTCGGCGGGGCCTCGCCGAACTTCGATCTGGAGAAGCTGACCTGGCTGAACGGCGTCTACATGCGGGCCTTGATGGAGAACAATCTGGACCGCGTCGTCGACCTGTGCGCGGTGATCCTGCGCCGGGACGGTCTCCTCTCAGGCGACGTGACGCCCGAGCGCCGTCGCTACTTGGTGCAGGTGATCGAGGTGGTGGGGGACCGCTTGAAGATCGGGCGCGACATCGTTGTCTACGGCGACTTCTTCTTCCGCGACGTGGTCTACGACGAGGCCGCCGTGGTCACGCACTTGACACCGGCGGCCTCGTCGCTGCTTTCTTCATACGCAGGCGTACTGGCCGAGTTGGAGCCCTTCGAGCGGGGGGGCATCGACCGGGCGCTGCGCGAGATCTGCGCCCGTGCCGGCATCGACGCCCGCGCGCTGGTCCACCCGGCGCGGGTGGCGCTCACCGGGAAGACGGCCGGGCCCGGCCTGTTTGAGCTCATTGAGCTTCTCGGGCGGGAGCGGACCGTCGAGCGACTTCGTCGTGGCGCCGCGCTCGCCGCGCAACACACCGCGCCTTAAGTCCGTTCCTGCGCACGTTACATCTCGCGCACGTCCAGGATTTCGCGTACCACAGGCCGGACGGCCTCCACGAGCTTGTCGCGGGGCACGTCCTGCACCTTGAGCGTGATATGCCACTGCGTTCCGGCGGCATCCGTCACTTCGCTGACGCCGAGACCGACGATATCACCGCCGGCGCCGAAAATTGCGCTGCTGATCTTGGCCATCGTTCCCTTGACACCGGAAGTGGAGACCGTCACGCGCACACCTGGCCTGCGCCCGCCGAGCAGTTCCAGGAAAGCCTTGAACAAATCCGTCTCGGTGATCATACCGACAAGGGCCTTGCCTCGCATCACGGGCAGGCCTCCGATTCTGCGATCAACCATGATGCGCGCGGCTTCTTCCACCGGCGCATCCTCGGATACGGTGATCACCTCTCGGGCCATCACTCGCTCAACCTCGAGTTTGGCGAGCAGCTCAGGGATCTCCCATATCGCCAACGTCGTCGCGGGCGATGGCGAGGCGTGTAGCAGGTCTTTGTCGGAGACGATGCCAATGAGTTGGCCGTGGCGATCGAGCACGGGCAGGCGGCGGACCTTTCTTCCACGCATCAAGCGCAGCGCATCCGGCACTGACTTATCGGAGGCGATCGTGACGGGGTTGGGGGTCATGCGTTCTCGAACGAGCATGGCAACCTCCTCATGAGTCTCTATCGCCGTCCCGCGCTTAGGAGCCGGTCAGCCTGCGCGCTACCAGGTGCTGCACAAGCTGCGGGTTCGCCCGGCCCTGAGTCTCGCGCATCACCTGGCCGACGAAGAAGCCTGCGAGCGCTGTCTTGCCGTTCCGGTAGGCCCTGACTTTGTCCGGATTCTCGGCGATCAGCCGGTCCACGATGGGCTCAATGACGCCCGCGTCGCTGACCTGGAGCAGGCCCTGTCCTTCGACGATCTGGACGGGGTCGGCTCCGGTCCGCAGGGCTTCGGCCAGCACGTCCTTGGCGATGCGGCTGTTGATGGTCCCGTCCTTAAGGAGTGTCACCATCGCCGCAAGTCGGGCCGGCGATATCTTTACGTCACCCGCGCGGATCGCCGGGCCCAGATCGTTGACCACCCAAACGGCAATCGCGGCCATGTCTCCATGCCTGGCCGCGTCGTCGAGATAGGACGCGAGTCGAGGTTCCCGCACCAGAACCCCGACTTCGGCTTTACCAACGCCCAGAGCCCGCAGACGCGCGTGCCGGGCCTGCTGCTCCGGCGTCAGGTCGGCCTCGGCCTGTGCCTTCGGCTCGGCCTTGAGCCGGGGTTCGGCCGTGCGTGCGGGCTGTCGCGCCGCTTCGGCCTGGACCCTGGACTTCTCCTCGGCTTTTGTCCATGAGTCGCGCAGTGTCACGATGCGGTTGAAGACCAGGTGGTCAGGCCGCGAGTCCACCGAGTCCGGCCAAAAGTACCCCAGCCGCTCGAACTGGTACCGCGTGTCGGGGGGATCCTGGCGCACGCTCGGCTCGACGTAGCCCTCGACAGCGATCAGCGACTCGGGATTCAAGTAGTCGATGAAGTCGCCGTCGCCCGCCTCGGGGTCGGGCACGCGGAAGAGGCGGTCATACAGGCGCACCTCCGCCTTCACCGCGTGCGGCGCCGAGACCCAGTGAATGGTACCCTTGACCCGGCCCCCGGTGGGGTTCCTGCCGAGGGTGTCGGCGTCGTACGTGCACCGCAGCTCGACGATCTCGCCCGCCGGGTTCTTCACCACTTCGTCGCAGCGAATCACATAGGCGTGCCGAAGCCGGACCCGCCCGCCCGGAATCAGGCGGTGAAATCCCTCGGGCGGGTTCTCCATGAAGTCGTCCCGCTCGATGTAGAGCTCACGCGAGAACGGCACTGTCCGCGAGCCCTGCCTGGGGACATCGTGGGGCCAGTAGGGAGCCTCGAGGTGTTCGACCTTCCTCTCCGGGTACTTGGTGAGCACGACCCGCAATGGCCTGAGCACCATCAGCACACGAGGGGCGCGGTAGTTGAGATCGTCGCGCACGGCAGCGTCGAAGATGCCGACATCCACGCGGCTGTTCGCTTTGGCCACACCGATGCGGTTCGCGAACTCGCGAATGGCCTCTGGGGTCACCCCACGCCGCCGCAGGCCTGACACCGTGGGCATGCGCGGGTCGTCCCAGTTCTTCACGTGCCCGCCCTCCACAAGCTTGATGAGCTTGCGCTTGGACAAGACCGTGTAGTCCAGATTCAGCCGGGCGAATTCATACTGATAGGGGCGGGGCGATGCGGGAAGGCCGCACTTGCCGCGCAGGTTCTCCACGAGCCAGTCGTAGATGGCGCGGTTGTTCTCGAATTCCAGTGTACAGATGCTGTGCGAGACGCCTTCGATCGCGTCGGAGAGTCCATGCGCGAAGTCGTAGAGCGGGTAGATGCACCACGCGTCGCCCCTGCGGTAGTGTGCAGCATGGACAATCCGGTAGAGCACCGGGTCCCGCATCTTCATATTGGGGCTCGCGAGATCAATCTTGGCCCGCAGCACATGTGCGCCGTTGGGAAACTCTCCCTGCCGCATACGCGCGAAGAGGTCCAGGTTCTCCTCCACGCCGCGGTCCCGGTACGGGCTCGGCGTGCCGGATGCGGTCACGGTGCCCCGGTAGGCGCTGACCTCCTCGTCGGGGAGGCTGTCCACGTAGGCCTTGCCCTCGCTGATGAGTTGCACTGCGAACTCGTGCAGCCTCTCAAAGTAGTCGGAGGCGTAGCGCTCCCGGGCCCACTGGAAGCCCAGCCACTGCACGTCCCGCTTCATATTCTCGACGTACTCGATGCTCTCGGTCTCGGGGTTGGTGTCGTCGAAGCGCAGGTTGCACTCCCCGCCGTAGTCGAGCGCGAGGCCGAAGTTCAAGCAGATGGATTTGGCGTGCCCGATGTGCAGGTAGCCATTGGGTTCCGGCGGGAAGCGCGTGACGATCCCGGGATAGCGGCGCTGCCTGAGGTCTTTATCAATGATCTCCGTGATGAAGTTCGGGCTGACGCGCCGCTCTCTGGTTGGGATGTTCGTCTCCGCGCTCATGGCAACTCTAAAGCATACACCCTGAGACGAGAGCTCGGAAGGGTGTGGAATCCTAGGGTTGTCCCAAGGTCGGATCGAGGGTGTCTCGAAGGGCGTTGCCGAACAGGTTGAAGCCCAGAATCGTCACGAAGATGGCGACTCCGGGGAAATTGACCAGCCATGGGGCGGTCCAGATCCAGTCGCGCGCTCCGATGAGCAGAGCTCCCCACTCCGGCGACGGGGGCTGCGCCCCGAGCCCGACGAAGCTCAATGCGGCGGCCGCCAGGACCGCGGTGGGGAATTGGAGCGTGGCCAGGACGACGACGGACGAGAGTGTGTTCGGAAGCACGTGCACGAACATGACGCGCCAGTCCGTGGCGCCCAAGGCCTGCGCCGCGGAGACATAGTCGTTGCGCACCGCCGACAACACGTTCCCGCGCACCAGCCGGACCCAACCCGGCACGCTGCTGATGCCAATGGCGATCATCGCGTTTCGCAGGTTGGGGCCGATGGTCGCGACAATGGCCAAGGCGAGCAGGATGTAGGGAAATGCCAGCATGATGTCGATCCACCGCATGATCAACAGATCCGCCCAGCCGCCGTAGTAGCCCGACAGCACCCCCACCGGCACCCCGATGATCATGGCGATCCCTACGCTGATGAGGCCCACCTGGAGCGTGGTGCGGGCGCCGTAGAGGATGCGGCTAAACTGGTCACGCCCCAGATCATCGGTTCCCAGCCAGTGGTGCGACGAGGGCCGCAGCAGGCGGTCCGCCGTCTTGACCTTGTAGGGGTCGTACGGGGCAAGCAGCGCGGCAAACGCTGCGCAGAGGACCAGCAGCATGATGACGGCGCCCCCGATCTGCGCCGGCCGCCTCCTGAGGAGCTGCTTCAGCAGCGAGGGCCGAGGACGCACGCGATCCTCGAGGGCTGCAGCCGCAGGGGCGCCCGGTCGAGTCCCGATCGGTGAACCTACGAGCCCGCGCGCCATCTCATTTGTACACGATGCGGGGATCTAACGCGCTGTAGGTGAGGTCTACGGCGAGATTGATCAGCACGTAGGTCACCGCCACCACGACCACGACACCTTGGATGATAGGGAAGTCACGCTGCTGGATGGCCTGGACGGCGAGTTCGCCGACGCCATGCCAGGAGAAGACGATCTCGATGATGAACGCGCCGCCCAGGAGGCCGCCCATCTGCAGGCCGAGGATGGTGACGACCGGGATGAGGGCGTTCTTCAGGGCGTGGCGCAGGATGACCGTCCGGTGAGTCAGTCCCTTGGCGTGGGCCGTCCTGACGTATTGCGCGTTCAGGACGTCCAGCATGCTGGACCGCGTGATGCGGGCCAGAACGGTCGAGGCAATCAGCCCCAAGGTGACAGCCGGGAGCACGAGGTGCTTGAGGCTGTCCGATCCCATCACCGGCAGCCAGCGCAGGCGCACGCTGAAGACGGAGATCATGATCAGTCCAAACCAGAAGGCCGGCATCGAGAGGCCCCACATGGCCAGGACCATGGTCGCAGTGTCGATCGGGGTGTCGCGGTGAATGGCGGCCAGGATGCCCATGCTCAGACCGACGGCGACCGCGACGCCCAGGCTGGCAAACGCGAGCAGCAGGGTGTTCTTGTACCGGTTCGAGATTTCTTCGCGCACCAGCCGCCGCGTGCGCACAGACCGGCCCAGCTCACCGCGCAGCGCCGAGCCGAGATACCGGATGAACTGCACGGGCAGCGGCGCGTCGAGACCCAATTCATGCCGGATCGAGTCCACCGTGGCCTTGTCCGGCGGCAACTGACCGAGATACATGATCTCGATCGGATCGCCCGGCACCAGGGCGCGCATGAGGAACACCAGCGTGAGGACGCCGAGCACCACGGGAACCAGGAACAAGAGGCGGCGGACTACGTAGACAGCCATTCTCGCTCCCTACCAGGGTCAGGCATGCCGCGCGCCGGCGCGCGGCATGCCCGCTGTTGAGCCTACTTCTTCAACCAGAGGTCCTCAAAGAAGATCGTGCCGAAGAAATCCAGGTGGATGCCCTGGACGTTCGCCTGGGCCGCGGTCATGGCCCAATCGGTCAGGATCGGAATGACAATCGCCTTCTGAAGAATCATGGTTTGCGCCTGCTTCACGGTGTCCAGCCGGGCTTTTGCGTCCATGTTCGTGTCCGCTCGGTCTAGGACCGCATCCAGCTCAGAGTCTGTGTAGAGTTCCCGCCACCCGGGGGTCTTGAAGAGCAGGGAAAGGATGTTCGGTTCGGACCACGTCCACCGCATCAAGTCGAAATCGAACTGCGCCTTGGGCATCTCGGCGGAGAGCGTGCCGAAGTCGGTCAACTTCACATCGACATCCATCCCAACGTCCTTCAGGTTGGCCTGGATGATCTCACATCCCCGCTTTACCGTCTCGAAGCCGGAGTAGGTCGAGCAGGTGAACTTGGCGGGCCGGCCGTCGCGCTCGCGTATTCGCGTCGAGGGGTTGATCTTCCAGCCGAGTTCGTCGAGCAGGCTGGCTGCCTTGCGCGGGTCAAAGCCGATGCCGTACTGCTTCCCGATCTTGTCGTCCCACCCGGGGACGCCGACCGGGATGGGGTTCAGGTTCATGGTCGCAAATCCACCCCAGGCCCCTTCCACGATGGCCTTCTTGTCCACCGCCCACCCCAGGGCAGCGCGGAATTTCTGGTTGTCGAAGGGGGGCCGCTTGTAGTTGAATTCGATGAACACGAAGTTTTGGGCGTTCTTCACCGTGACGACCTGGAACCTCGCGTCATTGAGGAAACGCGCCGCCGATTCGCGGGTGAGGGGGATGAGATCTACTTCCCCCGCCTCCATGGCGGCAATGCGGGTGCCGACGGCAGGCACGACCTTGAACACAAGCCCGGCCACGTGTACCGGTCCCTTGTTGAGCACGTCGTCCCGAAACTGCTGATAGTCCGCGTTGCGCGCCAGGATGATGGACGACCCGGCGATCCAGGAATCGAACTTGAACGGCCCTGTCCCGACAGGATGCCGCCCGAAGTCCTTGCCGTACTTCTGCACCGCGGTGGGCGAGATGATGCCCGCATATGACGTCGAGAGGTTGGTGAAGAACGGCGCGAACGGCTTCTCCAGGGTGAACCGAACGGTCGTGTCGTCGAGTGCCCTCACGTCCTGCACCTCTTTGAACTGCGCTCTGGCCGGCGAGGCCGTGGCCGGGTCCAAGAGCCGCTTGAAGGTGAACTCCACGGCCTTAGCGTTGAAAGGAGTCCCATCGTGGAACTTGATACCGGTGCGCAGTTTGAAGGTGACCACTTTCTGATCAGGACTGATCGTCCACGAACTTGCCAGGCGGCCGGCAGGAAGGCCCTTTAAATTGATGTACACCAGCCTGTCGTAGATGAATCCCTGGACGCCGCTGGCAGTCGCCGAGATGGTGCCATGAGGGTCGAGTGAATCGGGATCCTCCCCCAGGACGAGGCGGAGTGTCCCTCCTTTCTGGGCCTCTTGCGCCGTCGCGTACTGGCCCGAGAGCCATCCTGGACTCGTGAAGAGGGTGCCAAACATGAGGACCATGGCCAGCACGAGCCATGTGCGCTTCATCTCGATCCCTCCCTGTGTGTGCTCTCCTGCCGTGGTGTCAGATCCGCAGGCATTGCAGACTCGTTCGTACTTTCCAATACTCTTTCGACGACCGGCGGACCGGTCCTGTACTCCTCGTATCGCCTTTGATGCACCGGAGCAGGAGGCGCCTCCACGGCGACATAAGTAAGACCTCATGCCGACCGATCGAACGAAAAGAACATTGGAAGCCGTGGTCAAGATCATCGACCCATGGATCGCGTACAAGCGGTCGCTGGCTCGTGTCCCCGGAGTTTCTGTGGGCATCGTCTGCGGGGATCAGGTCGTCCTTCGTAAGGGTTACGGGTATGCCGACCTGGCTAGGCGGACCCCGGCGCAAGACAGCACCTGCTATCGAATTGCGTCGATCTCGAAGACGTTTACGGCTACTGCGGTCATGCAGCTTGTCGAGGCAGGGGCGTGTCAGCTGGACGACAAAGTCCAAAAGTTCCTTCCGTGGTTCCGGTCGAAGCACGATCCCCAACTGGCAATGATCACGCTCCGGCACTTGCTCACGCACATGGCTGGGGTCGAGCGGGACGGCAATACGGCCCACTGGGCGAACGACCGGTTCCCAACGCTCGCCCAAATCCGGGCGCACGTGAGTGACGGCATTGCCATCTATCGTCCGCTTGAGACCTTCAAATACTCCAACCTCGGGTACGCCATCCTGGGACAGGTAATTGCTGCAATCAGCGGACAGCCTTACGAGCAGTACCTTGAGGGGCGCATTCTTCGTAGGCTGGGGCTAACGCATACCAACCCGACCCTGACTGCGGTCACGCGCGCGAAACTTGCCGTCGGGTACGGGAGGGACGTACCGCCGAATCCGCGCGCAACCTTCCCGAATGCAGAGGCTAGAGCGATGACGTCGGCGACGGGATTGACCTCCAATGCAGTAGATCTGTGCCGGTATATGTCTGCGCACTTTCTCGGCAACCCGGTTCTCCTCTCCGATGAAAGCAAGAGGGAGATGCAGCGCGTCCACTGGTTCAACAAGAGGGGGGACACCCACTACGGCATTGGTTTTCACATCTGGAAGGCCGGTGAGGCCCAGATCGTAGGCCACGGCGGCGGGTTTTCGGGTTTCATCACGAGAATCGGCATGGATACCGAACACGGAATCGGAGTTGCGGTTCTGACGAACGCGATGGATGACCTGGCCCACACGCTCATCAGCGGGATCTTCTCGACGATCTCTGACTTCCAGAAGCATGGCGCGATATTTCAGGCGTCGAGAAGACGATCACCAAACCTCGCGAGGTATCAGGGGCGGTTTTCGTCCCGGTGGGCTGACGCGATTGTGGTCAATATCGGTGGCCGGTTAGTGGCTTTCTGGCCGAAGAGCGATAGACCGATGGAGGACAGCGTCGTTCTCGAGCACATGGGCGGGCATGAGTTCAAGATCAGTTCGGGAAGCGAGTTTGGCTACCTTGGCGAGAGAGTGATCTTCCGGTTCGGGAAGGGGGGACGGCTCTCCGGGCTCACCTGGGGGCCGAACCCAATGGCCCTGGCCGGAGCCCGGCGGGTCCCTTGATTGGCGCGCTTGACCCTGTTTAGAGACCTTCACTATAATTGCGGTGGGATGCCGCGGCTCGCTCCGCGGCGTCTGTCTGCGCGCTGGGGGATCGTCTAGCGGTAGGACGACGGGCTCTGGACCCGTTAGCGGGGGTTCGAATCCTCCTCCCCCAGCCAGGAACGCATGTTCGATACTCATTTCCCCCCGAGTCACCTCTGACCAGACGATTCAGAGCTTGATGCTTCATGCCAAAATAGGCATAATTGGCAGGTGGAGTCGAAACTCAAACCGCTCGTTTGGGTGGCGACCAGCCTCGAGGATCTAAAGGCATTTCCAGATGAGGTGCAGCGCATTATGGGATACGCTCTGTACCTTCGCAGGTTGGTCAGAAGCATCCTGATGCGAAGCCGTTGAAAGGGTTCGGTGGCGCTGGCGTGTTGGAGGTCGTCGAAGACATCGAAGGGAACGCCTATCGGGCCGTGTATACATTGAAGCTGGCCGACATGGACAATGGGAAGGCTCGGCTCACGCTGGCGGTGGAGATCCACGCTCGGTATGAGGACAAGGCAAGGAAGAAGGAGGTGTGACATGAAAAGCGGACGTGAGTACAGAATCAGCAGCGGCAATGTATTCGTCGACCTGGGCGTGGATGCGCCGGAGCAGGCGCTCGCCAAGGCCGAGTTGACAGCCAAGATTGCGCAGATCATAGAGGCCAAGAATCTTACTCAGGCCGCCGCGGCTAAGCTCCTCGGCGTTGATCAGCCCAAGGTCTCAGCACTTCTCCGCGGAAGGCTGACGGGTTTTTCCACGGAACGGCTCATCAAGTTCCTCAACGCACTGGGACGTGATGTGGAGATCGTGGTGCGAGATCGTCCACGGGCGAAAGGGCCCGGGCGCCTCCAGGTTCTGGTTTCATGACGCGCTTGACAGTGACGCTCGCCACATTGCCACCAACACCATCTGTTTCCAGGGCCGCTTTGGGTTGCACAGTGAAGTGCGTGTCCGGCCGCGGGCACCGCTATGGCATGACGGGAAGTAGCAAGTGGGAGGGCCTTTCTGGATCGTGAAAGATGCGCTGTCGGGCTGATACAGGCGGCCCCTCGACGCCGCCAAGGTTGGCATTTCGGTCGAAGCGGGGGAAGTCGGCGGAGGAGATATCGATTCGCAAGCGGTGGCCGGCTTGGAAGCGGTTGGCCGTTGCCCACATATCGATCTCGAACCGGTAGACGCGGTCGGGCTCCACGAGTTCTGCCGGTCCATCAGGGCTGCGATACCGGGCTCGGATGATTCCGTTCTGCAGCTGAATTGCGCGGCCGTCAGGGAAGACATCCGAGAGGCGGACGGCGAAATCGGTGTCCCGTGCGGTCGAGCTTGCATACAGAACAAAGCGAAGAGGGCCGACGACGTCGAGAGGGCCCGCCAGCGGCTCTGTTGAGTAGACAGCCACATCAGGCCGTACGTGAATGTCGCTTACATCTCCGCTACCAGGGCGATAGACGGCGGACACGTAGCTTCCGGCGACAGTCGGCGTTGGATTGGTCGGATCAAAGACGTAGGTATCGGGCTCCGATTGCTCCGGCGGCCGTTCGCCCAGGCGGCCGCCCTCGGCAAGGAAGAGTTCGCGGACCTGCATGCGAGGAGGGGGCCAGTCGTCTGCTACGCACCACTCCCCCGCGCCCATCAGGTAATAGGTGACACGAGGCAGAGGAGGAGGGGGAACGTCGCCGCTTCGCATGCTTCCGTACCAGGCGAGCAGCAAGTCGATGTTATCGAGGCCGCGAAACGTTCTGCGTAGCGTTGCATCGAATGCTGCACCTTCATGATATCCGGGCGCGTTGTGGGCACTTGGGGCAATGAGTAGGCGACTGCGATCCCGCACGGTCCTATCCGCATATTTCGAGAGCAAGCTCCAGGTTCGCAGCGTTGCGTCCAGTCCCCAGTCGTACCACCCGCTGATGATGAGCGCGGGTGCGTGAAGCGATCGATAGAGCAGCTCGACGGTCGGAAAGGGTGTCAGGTGTTCGTCCGGATGTCGACGGCCGAATATCGGCGGCAGAGATTCAAGATTCTCAAGGGTTACCGAGGACTTGCGCAGGACAGTCTTGAGGAGGCGCGCACGTTCAGCAGGCGGTAAGCTGCAATACCGACGCCATAGGTGCTCACCTATCTCTGGCAGCGGCAGCTCACGCAGATCGGGCTGCTGATGCAAAAGCTCCTCTGGCACTTCCCAATTGGGGGGCGCATTAAAGTATCCGCCTGTGAGAGTCTCAACGAGCATCTGGCGTTCCATGTCGGGGAGTGACACTGGCTCCTTTCCAGCGCCTTTACCGACAACCCGCGCGTACGCGTTCATGAACATGTGCCACTTGACGCCACGGTGGATCCCGCCCACTCCGGCGACCTCGGGCGCGATCGCGGTCATCTTTGGGTGGAATGACATGCACCACTGAGTGCCTCCCACATAGGAGCCGCCGGCGCTCCCGATGAACCCGTCATACCATGCCTGCTCAGTAAGCCACTGCACGAAGTCGAAACTGTCCTCGAGCTCGTAGACGTAGAGGTCCCACGTGTCGGGTTCACTGTCCCCGGTCCCCCGGCAGTCCTGCACAACCGCTACATACCCGTATTGCGCGAGCGTGCGTGCAACCATGCCATCATGGCCACGTCGGCCGTACGGCGTCCGGATTGCGATCGTCGGTCCACAACGCAGGTTAGGTGTTCGGAGGACGTCTGTCGCGAGACGTATGCCGTCTCGCATCGGTACCCAGACCGTGTCGCATATGATTTCTGAGGCAGGCAGCGGGTCCGGTCGCGACGCCTGGATCTGCCCGAGGATGTCAGCGAGCTGGGACATCATGGCAAGGCCTGCATAAGGCGACGCATGTATGCCGCTGACCCCTGTGGGATCTGATCGGCTCTCAAAGCGCGGTATCGTGCAGGAGTGAGTCCGAACGCTGACTTGAATGCACGAGTGAAGTGCGCCTGATCGGCGAATCCCGCCTCCAACGCCACCTCCACAAGTGGGCGCCCCAGATGAATCCGCTGCCGCGCGAACTCAAGACGCCGCATGAGCAGATAACGGTACGGACTAGTCCCGAGCACGAGTTTGAACTGCCGCGCGAGGTCATAGCGTGTCAAGCTAGTGATCGATTCCAGCTCTGTGGAGTGTACGACTCGGGTTCTCTCGGCGTCCAGGAAGTGGCGAGCGCGGTCAACGGCGCGGACGTCGACCCGGAATGAGGCCACCGGTCGCCCACCGCCTCGCTCGGCAGCCAGCAATCCTTCTGCCAGGTCGATAACGACGCTGTCCACCGCCAACGATTCCAGTGGAGACTCGGGCTCGAAGGCTCCCAGGACAGCTTGCGACAGGTTGGCATTCGTCAAGACGGGCTCGCTGATGAAGGGCAGCGGGGAAGCCCGTCCACAGAGCACACGCAAGGCATCCGACAGATGAGACGGCTCGACGTAGATAATCCGATAACCAAAACCGTCGTCAGTGCCCGCGCGTCCGTCGTGGATCTCGTCCGGATACAGCAGTACCACCTGCCCGGGGGTGCTGGCCCGTGCTGCCCTTCGATAGTCGAATACCTGTATTCCGCAGTCGGTCAAGCCGATTGCATACGTGTCGTGGCGATGCCTCGTATACGCGTTGCCGGCGAACCACGCACGAAGGAGCTCCACGCCGCCAACCGGTCCAGCGCTCACTATCCAGTCCGAGGCCGTCTGCCCGCACGATCGTTCAAGACCCTCGCCGCCCGATCTGATTTCCTTAAGGCCAAGGCTCAGACGTCCTCGCGCGAGGTCCGAGGGGACTTTTCGATCGGGTGGAGGTGACGTATGACGACGGATCAAGCGATCGCCTTTCTTCTGTTTGCCGTGGTGGCGGCAGCAACACCGGGTCCAAGCAACATCATTCTAACCGCAGTGGGCGCGAACGCGGGCATTCTGAAAGGGCTCCCCAGTCTCCTCGGCGTCACGACCGGCATGGGTCTCATGATGTTTCTCGTGCCGTTAGGACTGGGTAGCCTTGTCTCGCAGATCCCTCTGGTGCTCAAGACCCTCCATTGGGGCGGTGCAGCGTTCCTCCTCTGGTTGTCATGGAAGATCGCGACATCGAGCCGCATCGAGTCGCTGCCGGAGAAGACCCCCGTCGGGTTTGTCGGGGCAGCAGCCTTTCAGTGGGTCAACCCGAAGTCGTGGCTTGTGACTGTGAGTGCCGCAGGGACCTTTCTCAACGCGGAGGCCGGGAGTTCCTTGTTGCAGGCCGTGTTCCTCAGCGGGCTGTTCGTCCTCGCCGCATTGCCAAGCTGCTTCTTGTGGCTCGCCTTCGGGGCCACTGCCAATCGTATCCTCCGCAGCGAACGCAGGCTGAGGGTATTCAACGTCGCGATGGGTGCGCTTCTTGCCCTATCGATTGTTCTCATCCTGCGGGAGAGTGTCCCGATTCTCGTTGAAATTCGGGAGCAGCCCAGCGCTCATTACGCCGCCATCACCTCCTTCGCCTGCGTGAGT
>JBGPLF010000099.1:0-13260 GCA_041486265.1 bacterium | reverse complement strand
GGTCGCGGCATCGGGCGGCGTGTGCGGCCACGGTCCCATGATCAACTTCTTCGGCACGTCGAGGTTCGCGAACCAGCGCAGCGTGGCATTGACATTGGAATCCGCCCAGCCCCCGACGAGGATCGTGGGCACCCGGTCCCTGTCGTACATCCGGCCCAGCGTCGATCGCCAGTACGGGCCGTCGAGTTGCTCCTCCAGCCACCGGATCAGCCAGGGGATGTTCTCACGCAGCCGGAGATCCCACAATTGCTGCCAGTGCTCCCCGGTGAGTTCGGGATAGGGTGGCAGCGCGTTCCGGGTGACCATGCCCAGCGCGTACGAGCCGATGACGCTCCACCCGTCCACGGCGCCGCCGCGGAAGTGCATGTCGTCAGTGTAGCGATCGTCGGTCGCGTAGAGTGGCGCAATCGCGGCGAGAGACGGCGGCTGGAGCTGCGCGATCTGAAGCGCCGTAAAGCCCGCGTAGGACGTGCCCCACATGCCTGTTTTCCCGTTACACCACGGCTGCCGGGCCAGCCACTCGAGGGCGTCGTAGCCATCCTCTTGTTCCTGCGGAAACTGGTACTCGTCGATCACGAAGCCGTCGGAATCGCCGGTGCCGCGCACGTCGAGCTGGACCGAAGCGATGCCGCGTTCGGCGAAATAGAAATGCCCGAAGTCACGCGCCGCGCCGCGGAGGTCGTCTTTGCGATAAGGGGTGTACTCGACAACGACGGGCACGCGGGTGTCGGTGGCGGGCCGGAACAGATTCGCCGAGAGCCGCGTCCCGTCGCGGGTGGGAATGAAGATGTGGCTGACGTGAACGTCCAATGCTATCGCGCCAGCGCGAGCTCCTCGAAGATCGGGGCGTTGTAGATCGGGTGCCAGACGAACTGCCCGATTCGCGGCGACTTCAAATGCATCGTCCGGGTAATGACGAGCGGGATGACCGGCATGTCGTCGAGCGCTAACTTGTTGATCCGCTGGTAGAGGCGGCACCGGACGTCGGGTGACGCGGTGCGCTCGGCCTGGGCGAAGAGGACGTCGACCTCGCCGTTGCGGTACCGGGCGCGCCGGGCGTTGGCGCCGTCGCTGGCGATCAGCGTTCCGACGTGATCCACGGGATCAAGGAAACTCGCGCCCCATCCGTTGAGCGCCAGCACGCTGGTCCCTTCGCTCAGCATCCGATTGAGCGTGGCGCCCGTGAACCGTCGGATCTCCGTGCGGATTCCGATGCTCGCCAGGTTCTGCTGCAGCACCTGCTGCCATTCGAGCGACTGCGGGATGCTCCCGGTGGTCGATGAGTCGAGATTTGCCGAGAAGCCGTTCGCATACCCGGCCTCCGCCAGCAGCGCCTTGGCCCGCGCCGGGTCATACGGCGGGACGCCTGTGAAGTTCGGGTCGTAGCACGCGACCTGCGGGATGATGTAGCCTTTCGCAGGGATGCCCAGCCCGCCGGCGACTTGCACGAGCCGGTCGCGATCCACCATCATTGCGACGGCGCGCCTGACCCTGACGTCGTTGAAGGGTGGCGCCTCGGTGTTCATGAGCAGGAACGAGAGGTAGACGTTGTCGGCGATGAAGATCCGCTGGCTGAGCTGCGCATCGGCCCGGACCCGCGGGACGTCCTGCCCCGCCAGGCCGTCGGCCAGATAGTCGGCCTCATTGCGCTCGAACCGCAGCAGCCCGACACTGGGATCCACGCCGAACTTGTACACGATGCGCTCGAGGTGCGGGGCGCCCTGGCGGAAATACTTCGGGTTGCGCACGAAGACGATCTCCTGCCCCGGGGTCCAATGGTCCAGTTTGAAGGGGCCGGTCCCGATGGGATGGAGGCGGAAATCTGCGCCGTATCTCTGGACCTCTTCCTTCGGGATGATCGCGTTGATCGACATCGAGAGGATCGCGGTGAATGCGGCCTGCGGCTGTTCCAGCGTGATACGGACCGTGTAATCGTCGACCACCTCAATGCCCGGCATCGAAGTCGTCTTTCCCGCGATGACGTCCCTGGCACCGACGATGTTCGAGGCGAACGACGGTCCCCAGCTGAGCGAGGTTGGATGGGCCTGGCGTTCCAGCGAGTACTTGACATCGGCCGCCTTCATCTCGCGGCCGTTGTGAAACAGGACGCCGTGACGGATCGCGATCGTGTAGATCTTGCCATTGGGGCTGATTTTGGGCATGCGCTCGGCCAGGTCGGGGAACAGTTTTCCGTTCGCGTCATAAGCGTAGAGCGTGTTGTAGAGGATCAGCCCGACCATCCGCCAGTCGGTCCCGGCCGAGGCGCTCGGGGGATCAAGGCTCTCGATGTTCCCCGCGCGGTACACGGCGGTGATCTCACCGCCGTCGCGAGTGGGCGCCGCGGGGCCGCTCTGCGCCGGCGCTGCCACCAGGAGGGCCACTGCGCACACAACGGCCAGGCGGACAATCAAGGGTCCTCTCCACCGCCGGTCCATCTCTTTCACCTCACATTCATCCCGGGCCATCCATCGTACAAACGCACAACCTATTCTACGCATTTCGCCGCATCCTGGTACAATCACCGTACGATGCCGAACCGGTTGATCGCCGAAAACAGCCCGTACCTCCTCCAGCACGCTCAGAACCCCGTGGAATGGTACCCCTGGGGCAAAGAGGCGCTGCGGCGGGCCCGCGAGGAAGACAAGCCGATCTTCCTGAGCATCGGGTACGCGGCGTGCCACTGGTGCCACGTCATGGAGCACGAGTCGTTTGAGGACCCAGCCGTTGCCGCGGTGATGAACGAGCACTTTATCAACGTCAAGGTCGATCGCGAGGAACGGCCGGATCTCGACCAGATCTACATGGCGGCGGTCGTGGCGATGACCAGGCACGGCGGCTGGCCGATGAGCGTGTTCTTGACGCCCGAGGGCGTGCCGTTCTACGGGGGCACATATTTCCCGCCGGTGTCCAGGCATGGGATGCCGGCGTTCGTGGACCTGCTGCATGCGATCGCCGACGCGTGGCAGAATCGGCGCGACGAGATCACACAGACCGGGATGGGTCTGGTCAATCACATCCGCCAGCAGATGGCCCACACGGCGGTCGCGGCATTGAACGCCGGGGCGCTGGAGGCGGCTTACCGGACGCTGGAGCGGCAATTCGATATGAAGCATGGTGGGTGGGGCGGCGCGCCGAAGTTCCCGCAGCCGATGACGCTCGAGTTCCTGCTGCGGACGCACGTGCGCACGGGCGAGCGATCGGCGCTCACAATGGTCGAATCCACGCTGACCAGGATGGCGCACGGCGGGATCTACGACCAGCTCGGCGGCGGATTTCACCGCTACGCGACGGACGCCATCTGGCTGGTGCCGCATTTCGAGAAGATGCTGTACGACAACGCGCAGCTCGCGCGCGTCAGCGTCCACGCCTGGCAGGTCACCAAGAACCCGCTGTTCCGCCGCGTGGCGGAGGAGACTCTCGACTACATCCTGCGCGAGATGACCGATCCCGCCGGGGGATTCTATAGCAGCCAGGACGCCGACTCCGAGGGCGAAGAGGGCAAGTTCTTCGTCTGGACGCTGGACGAGATCCGCGAGGTCCTCGGCGGCGACGCTGATTTCTTTGCGGACGCCTACGGCGTCAGTGAGCGCGGCAACTTCGAGGGAAGAAACATCCTGCACGTCGCGCAGGATCCCCTGCCGCTGGCCGATCGACACAGCGTGACCCGCGAGGAGCTCGAGATGCACCTGGCGCCCGCGAGACGCGCCCTCTTCGAGCACAGGGAGGAGCGCGTGCGCCCCGGTCTGGACGACAAGGTGCTGGCGGCCTGGAACGGGCTGGCGCTCGCGGCGTTCGCGGACGCTGCGCGCGTCTTCGGCCGCCCCGACTACCGCCGCGCCGCCGAAGCCAACGCGGCCTTTGTGCTGAGAGAGTTGCAGACGCCCGACGGCCGGCTGCTGCGGGCCTGGCGTGGGGGTCGGGCCAGGTTGAACGCCTACCTCGAGGACCACGCGAACGTGATTGACGGTCTGCTGGCATTGTACGAGGCGGGGTTCGACGCGCGGTGGTTCGTGGAGGCGCGCCGCCTGACCGACGGGATGATCGAGCACTTCCGCGATCCTGCCGGCGGATTCTTCGACACCAGCGACGATCATGAGACGCTGGTGGTCCGTCCCAAGGACACTCAGGATAACGCCACGCCCTCAGGCAACGCGATGGCGGCGACGGTGCTGCTGCGCCTGGCAGCGCTGACGGGCGAAGGCCGATATCGCGACTTGGCGGAAGGGGCGCTGCTGATGGTCCAGCCGCTGGCGGGCACCTATCCGACTTCGTTCGCGCAGTGGCTGTCCGCGCTAGACTTCGCGGTCGCAAAATCGAAGGAGATTGCCATCATCGGTGATCCGTCGGCGGCCGAAACGCGCGCGCTGTTGGAGGTCGTCGGCCAGGCGTACCGTCCGAATCAGGTTGTCGCGCTGGGGCGGCCCGGTGAGACATCCTCTGTGCCGCTGCTGGAGGGACGGGCGCCACTGGATGGCCGCGCGACGGCTTTCGTGTGCGAAGGTTTTGCCTGCCGGCTGCCGGTTGTCGATCCTGAGGCGCTCGCCTCGCAGCTCGGGTAACCAGGGTCCGTGATGCCTGAAGACCTCTGGCGCATCGGGATCGCCGTGCTCCCGCTGGCCGTCCTGCTGGTCGGCCTCCTGCGACTGGGGTGGACCGGGGTGCGGGCGGGCCTGGTGGCGCTCATCGTGGCGATCGCCCTGGCCCTCGCCTTTTTCGCGACCCCAATCGGGGTGATCGGCACCGCGCTCGCGCGCGCCGTCGCGCTCAGCCTCGACGTCCTCTACATCATCTGGGCCGCGCTCATGCTCTATCAACTGGCCGATGCGATCGGGGCGATCCGCAGCATCGGCGACGCCGTGGCGCGCCTGACCGAAGACCACGTTTTGCAGCTGCTCATCATCGGATTCGCCTTTAGCTCCTTCCTGCAGGGCGTCGCCGGCTTCGGTGTGCCCGTGGCCGTCACCGCGCCGCTGCTCATCGGGTTGGGCTTCCGGCCGCTGGAGGCCGCCGCGGTGCCGCTGATCGGCCACTCGTGGGCGGTGACCATGGGCGGGATGGCGTCATCATTCCTGGCGCTGCGCGCGGTGACCGGGTTACCCTCACTCGAACTCGCCACGTCGATCGCCCTGCTCTTGGGCCTCGCGTCTGTTGCGACCGGGTTCGCGATCGCGCATGTGCACGCGGGCCTTCGCCCGTTCCGTCGAACCTTCGGGGCCGTCCTGGTGCTAGGCTTCTCGATGGGCGCGACGCAGTTGGTGCTGGCGCACACGGGGCACTGGATCGTCGCGTCATTCGGCGCGGGCATGGTCGGCCTGACGGTGAGCATGGGGCTCGCGCGGCTCGTCCGGCTGCACGGCCCCGGCTACTTCGGGCTACTGCCGGAGTGGCCGCCGCGATACGGGCGGGCAGAGTTGCCTCATCCGGCCCCCTCTGCCAATCCTGAGATGCCGTTTCGGCTGGCGTTCCTGCCGTACTACACACTGATCGTCGTGGTGGGCCTGGCGACATTCATTGGCCCGCTGCACCGGACCCTGGAGCGGATCACGATCACCCTGGCCTCTCCCGGCACCGCGACCGGGCTGGGATGGCGCACACAGCCCGCGTCCTTCGAGCTTGCCGTGCTGGGACACCCCGGCGCGCTGCTTTTCTACACCACCGTGGTCTCCGCGATCATGTTCAGGCTTGCAGGACGTCCGCTGCCCCGCTGGACCAAGGTGTGGAATGGCGCGCGTGCCCTCGGGGTGCCGACGACGATCACGATCCTGTCGCTGGTCGGCGTAGCGATCGTCATGACCTACAGCGGGATGACCTTCCTGCTTGCTCGGGGTGTCACCCGGCTCGTTGGCCCGGTCTTTCCATTCATGTCACCCTTCATTGGGATGCTGGGGACCGTGATTACCGGCAGCAACACGAACTCCAACGTGCTCTTCGGGCCCCTGCAGCGCGACGCGGCCCGGCTGCTCGGGATGAATCCGGTGCTGATGGCGGCGCTGCAGTCAGCGGGCGGGGCGCTGGGCTCGATGGTCGCACCGGCGAAAGTGGTGCTGGCGACCGCCACCAGCGGGCTGGCCGGCCAGGAGGGCCAGGTGATGCGCGTGACCGTCCGCTACGCGCTCGTGTTGACCGCTGCGCTCGGGATTATTGGCGCACTTTTGCAGTTGATCTAAGTCACCCCACCTGCGCGACCAGCATCTCGACGTGCTCCGCGGCGTTGTCCAGGGCATCAGATACGCGGTTGCGTTCGCGGACCAGGCGCGTGCGCAGGAATCCATATTCGTCCGAATCGGGCGTAAGCCCGGCCAGTCGCCGCACGGCCTCCAGGCCCGGCAGCATCGGCGCCTGCAGCGCCGGATCGTGATCGTACGGCCCTTCAACCGTATAGAGCACCGGATTCAGGATACGGGAGAGCGCCATCAGGCCGCGGTTGAGCCGGGCGATCCGCGCACCGGCCTTGCCGCCTAACCGCCGCGGCGTATTGGCCGCCAGGCGGGCCCGCACCTCTTCCAGCAAATCTGCCAGGCTGCGCAGGCGCTCGGCTTTTTCGATGAGGTCGCCGAGCGGCAGCGAACCCCGACCCGCCTCGTGCAACTCACCCAGGAGGCCGACGAAATCTCCGGCCGCGGCGACAAAGTTGAACGGCAGCACCGGCGGGATGACGAGTCGCGCGGCAATGGTCAGGTAGAGTCCGGTATCGCCGGCCAGGATGCTGGCATCGGCTCGCTCGAGCGTGTCGGCCGGACTGTGCCACCACCATCCGGCGCCCGAGCCGCCCACCGTCGCGCGGTCGGGATGGTCGAGCGGCAGCATCCGGAATGCGCCCAGCGACGGCAGGCCGATGCCCCAGAACGACTGATCGCCGGCCTTGAACGGCCGCCGAATGTTCGGCGACTGTCCCGTGACCTCGGGTACGACCTGCCTCATCACGTTCTCCACTTCACCCATGTTGTAGCGGCAGTCAAAGATCGCGGTGTCGCGCACGCCGGGTGAGTCGATGTTGAGGTAACCGAGCGCGCGGCGCCGCAATTCGTCGAAGGCGTGGTCGGCGTACCAGGTCGAGCCGGCATAGCGGCCGTGCGAGTGCCCCGGCCACCAGGCGAAGCGCACGCCCCGGCGCAGCTTCTTCTGGTACTTCTTGCACACGCGGGCCATTTCCATCAGGCACGCGTCGCCGGTGGCGTTGTCGGTCACGCCCTCGTACCACGAATCGATGTGCGCGCCCACCAGCAGGAACTCGGGCTCCTGCCCCGGGACATCGGCGATCGTGACCGGCAGCGTCCGCCAGCCGGTGTCTGCGCGCGCGTGGATGCGCATCCGCACCGGGTCTGGTGCCATCATCCGCCGCAGTTTTTCGCCGTCGGCCTTCTTGATCGAGAGCGCCGGAATCTTCGGCAGGCGCCCGGCCGACTCGGGCGTAGGCGTGCCCCAGATGCTGGTGACGATCATCTCGTGGATCGCATCTTCGCCGGACGGCCACATGTGGATGTACGCGGTCGCGCCGTGCTCAGACGCCCGCTTGACCCCGTCGGGTCCGCCCGCGGTGCCGAGCACGATCTTGCCGCCGGCGTCCACGCCTTCATAGTCGCCCTCCTCGCCGGTCCGGGCGAAGATCATCTTGCTGCGGTCCTCTTCGAGCGAGCCGGCGAAGACCAGTTCGCCCTCCAAGCCCCCGGCGGGGGTGTTGGCGCCAAACGACCGCGGGCGGCATGGGATGATCTCGCGCTGCGGGCTCAGGACCTCCAGCGTGGCGTCGCCGGGCAGGCTCACGAATCCGCGAAACTCATGGACCTGCACCGCGATGTCCCGAGTCTTCAGGGTCTCGGCGACGTAATCGACTGCGGCGCGTTCATCGGGACCACCGGTATCGCGGACCAGCGTGGAGAACCGCTTGAGGTGAGCCTGCAACCGCCGGGCGGACACGGCGCCGCGGAGTGTCTCTTCAAATGTCGCAGCGGTTCGGACGACGGTCATCGTCTTACCCTCCTACGAGATAGCCACACGCTCGGCCGCGAGAAACTCGTCAATCACTCTGGCCAGGATCGTGCGCGCCAGGATCACCGGTTTCCCCGTGACCTCGCACACGATGGTCCGCATCGGTTCATCCATCCCCACACACGTCATCCACACCAGATCCACTTTGGCGTCTCGAAGCTCCTCGGCGGCGGCGCGCACGTCGCGCAGGCGCCGCTCCCCGGTGTACGGCGAGGCCGCGGTCACGACCGCCTCGATCCCGTGGCCGGCGAACTGCTTTCGCGCCTGCTCGATCTGCCCGGGCGCCGGCTTGATGACCCCCAGCCGCCACCCCGACGCCAGCGCCGAGATGATTGCCGGGAAGACCCTACCCGGGTTCACAATCAACAGAGGTGATCCCAGCGCTGACCAGTCCGCGCCGCAGAGGATGACGATCAGCCCGGTACCTTCCGCCACGGCCCGATCCACCAGATCCTGCACTCGCGGCAGGATCTTCTTGTGCGAGAGCAGGGTGTCCGATCCGTCCAGGAGTCGTGCTACGATGCCGACTTCGCCCGGCCCAGGCCCGAGCTCCGCCATCGCCTCGCGGCTAAGCCCATCGAGCACGCCGGCCTGCCAGATCGACACCTTCCGGCTGAAGACGGCTTCCATGTGGGGGACCAGGTCGTCGCGCGGCGCCTGTCCAACCGTGATCATCGCGATGGAGTTCATCGTGAGCCCTCCCGGCCCGTGCGGCATGTCTGATGTCGCGCAGAGTGCGCGGCCGTGAATCCGTGCGGAGTGCCTTGAGTGTACTACGTGATCTCGTGATCTAGTACCTGTGAGCGCGGATCACCCTGGCGCGTCTCACATGCCATCGGGAGGAGGACGGCCGCTGCAGGTTAAACATCATCCTTGACCCGATCTGCTCCAACAATGCCAGTGGAGGTGGCCGGCATGCTCAAGGAGTTCAAAGAATTCATCATGCGTGGAAACGTGGTCGACCTCGCCGTGGCCGTGATCATCGGCGTGGCGTTTGGGGTGGTCGTCACCTCGCTGGTCAACGACGTCATCATGCCGCCCATCGGGGCGCTGCTCGGCAAGGTGGACTTTGGCAGCCTGTTCATCAACCTCTCGGGTCAAGCCTATCCTAGTCTGAAGGCGGCCAAGGAAGCCGGAGCGCCGGTGATCGGCTATGGCGCGTTCCTCAACACCGTCATCAACTTCCTGGTCGTGGCCTTTGTCATCTTTCAGGTCGTGAGAACCGCTAGCCGCTTCAAGAAGCCGGCTCCGGTCACCACGAAGGAGTGCCCGTACTGCCTGATGAGCATTCCGATCAAAGCGAAGCGGTGCCCACACTGCACATCGCAGTTGTAGTCGAGGCAGGGAAAGCTCCTCTGGCCGGATAATCCATCGAGGCGTATCCGTTCGTGCTCGTCTCTCATCACCTGGGGGTGTGTGATGGATCGCGTGCAGCGAAACGGCGGGACCGCAGGCATTGTCGGCGCAGTGATTTTGGTCTTGGCCTTCTTGGCTTTCATGTCGACGGGATTGGATCCGGAGGCAGCCTCCGATCCCTCGAAGGCGGTCGCCGTAATCACCCAGCGGCCCAGCCAGTTCGCCGCGGCCGGGATCCTCTTTGCGATCGGCACCCTCGTGACCCTGGTGTTCACTGTCGGGCTAAACAGCCGGTTGCGCGAGCCGGCGCCCACCCGGGCGGCGGCATTCCTGTATCTGGCCATCGTCGGCATTGCCGGGTATGTTCTCGACTCCATCCTGCTGTGGCAGGGGATGCCGGTGATCGCCGCCTCCGCGGCAAAGGATCAGGTCGCGGCGGGCCAGACCTGGCTGGCCTTGAACGCCGTCCACCTGACGTTCGATGCCGTGGGCGGCACCTCCGTTGGCGCAGCACAGGTGGTCGCTGGATGGGCGATCCTGCAGACAAGAGCCATGGGAACCGCCCTTGGCTGGCTGAGCATTGTGACGGGTGTGGTCACGATTCTCGCGCTGTTCGCGCGAGCGTCGATGGTGCTGTACTTGGCGAGTTTCGTGCTGTTGGTTGTCTGGCTGGCCTGGACCGGCAGCGCGCTGCGGCGGGCCTAGCTCGCTGCCATGATCAGCGGGACGCTTCGATCAGTGTAAACGAGGCGCTGGCGGGAGGCTACCAGCGGCGCGCGCGGACCTTGGGATACAGGGCGCTCAACTCCCTGTCGATCGTGAGCCCGGGGAGTTCCATCTCGTGGCGGGTCGCGCCGAAGAGCCACAATTCATTGATCCGCGACCCCTCATCCACCTCACCGGTATGCTGGACCGCCGGTCCCAACGGGAGCATGAAGCCGTCGCGGCCGAAGATCGGCATCTGCTTGAGGGGAACCGTGCGGTCGATCACGCGCGGACCTTCGAGCCGCTCGCCGCTTACGATTTCGTACCAACCTCCGGCTGGCAGGTAGATCTGCACGTTCCCACCGGGCGCCAGCACCGGAGCGACGAGCAGGGATGGACCCAACAGATACTGCTCCTCGAAGCGCGAGGCCAGCGGGTCGTCGGGAAACGCGAGTGGCATCGCCCGCATCACCGGCATGCCGGTCCGGTGCGCCTCCAGCGCGCAGGCTTCGAGATAGGGCAGCAGCCGGTAACGCCAGGCGAGCCAGTCGCGTACGATGCGCTCGGCTTCGTCACCGAAGTGCCAGGGCTCGCGAGGTGTGGTCCCGTGGAAGCGAGTGTGCGAGGCCATCACCCCGGCCTGCACCCAACGGACGTAGAGCTCCGCATCCGGCTGCTCGCCGTAGAATCCGCCGATGTCGTGGCTGTAAAACGGCGCGCCGCTCATCCCCCACGATAGCCCACCGCGGATGCTCGCGGCCAGGCCCTCCCAATCGGCCTGGGGATCGCCGCCCCACTGTAGGGGATAGCGCTGGCTGCCGGTCCAGCCCGACCGCCCCCACACCAGCGCGCCGCCCGGCGCGAACTGCTCGCTCGCCTCGTAGACGCAGCGGTTGAAGAGCAGCGGGTAGACGTTATGCAGCCGCTTCCCGCTTTCTCCATTCGAGGCCAGCGCGTCGGCGGGGATCTGCTCGCCGAAGTCGGTCTTCATGACGTCCACACCTGAGGCGAACAGCGGGCGATGCGCATCGCGATACCAGACATATGCCTCAGGATTCGTGAAATCCACCATCCCGCTTGGAGGCAGCGGGGTGAGCAGGCTGCCGAAGGGCGCCGGATCCCACTCGTAGACATAGGGATCGCCCGCGGCGTTCCGCAGCAGATATCCCCTTCCGGCCAGGTGGCCAAATTGGGGATTATGCACAGAGACATATGGATATTCCCAAAGACACAGACGGAAGTTCAGGGCTTTGAGGCCGCGAATGAACGCTTGAGGATCGGGATACCGTTCCCGGTCCCATTCGAAGCCGAATCGCGTCTCGACCGCAAGCCACGCCCGGCCGTCCAGGACCAGGACATCGCAAGGAATCCGCCGCTCGCGGAGCTTCCGGGCCACGTCCATCGCTTCGTCGGCGGTGCGGTAGTAACAGCGGGACATCCACACGCCGTAACTCCACAGCGGCGGCAGCGGCGCCCGGCCGGTCAGATGGGTGAACCGCTCCAGGATCGCGCCGGGGGTGGGGCCGACGATGAGAAACACATCGAGGATGGAATCTTCGACGCGCAGCACATAACTGCGATGCGACCACTGCGGGTACCCGACCCCGTGCTCCGCGAGCGCCGTCGTGTGCACGAACAGACCCCATCCGGCGGGGCTCCAGGCGAACGGGATGTTCTTATACGACAGCTCGCTGTTGACACCCCAGGCGTCTTCGTTCCACGAGGTGATCAGCTGGCCGCGATGATTGAGCGGGCCGAACTTCTCCCCGAGGCCGTACACCGGATCGTCGCTGCGCAGGCCCAGCGCCATGACCCACACCGGATCGCCGTGTGCGTCCTGATCAAGCGCAACAGGGGGGAGCCGCAGGCCGCCGCGGATGTGCCGGTCGGTTGTGGATTCGAGCAGCGTCCTTCCATCGAGGCTCAGGCGCAGGCGCACGGGATTGGCCATCAATTCCAGGCTTATCGTGCCGGCCGTCAGGCGGTATGCTCCGGCGTCCGCCGAGAACTTCATCTGCGGCGCTTCGGGTTCGGCCGCGAGCAGGCCGTAGTCCGGCCGGGAGTCGTCAGGACCGAACGTGAAGCGCAGGCGGAGGATGCCCGGTGCATAACACTCGGCGTCGAGCCTGCCGACGTCGGTGGCGAAACGCGCGCCCCGCGGTGTGGCCGCCTGGAGCCTCAGCGCCTCGAGCCGCCGCAGCCGCGCCGGATCCAGGGCATGATTACCGGACATGCTCGAACCTCTGGAGCACCATTTCCTCTGGGTCTGGGCGCAGGACCTGATGATCTAACCAGGTGCACAGTTCGAGGAGGGCACCCTCGGCGTCGCCGAGCCCCCAGGCGAAGTGATGCGGCATCCTGTGGTTGAGCACGCTGGCCAGGAATCCACGGGCACTCGTTGGTTCACCCGCCCACCGGAGCTGCCCGACCCAGCCCGAGACACCGTCGTACCCGTCCTGGCGCGGCAAGACGCGGCCCGCATAGACCGCGGCTTGCCTACCCTCCAGAAAGCGCACGCCGCAGACCGGTCCCGGCGCGAGACGCATGTCGCGCACCGCGGGAAGGCCGCGGTTGAAGTGCGCCTGCAGGCGCGTCTTGCCCGCGGCCCACGTGCGGGGCGCGTTGCCGCAGTGCCAGAACAGAATGCTGTCACCCTCGATGTGTGAGAGATCAAGCAGCACGGCTGGTTTCCCCGTGACCGCCGCCACCGCGAGCATGGACGCCAGTCCCGCCATATCGCCCTCGCACGCCAAAGAGAGCCCTCTGTCACCCAGGCGGGCGAAGGCGGCGCAGGCCATCGACCCGGCGCGGTCAGGAAGTTCGGGCCAACAACGCAGCGCGACGCCGCTGTACCCCTGGGCAAGATGCTCTAGGGCGAGCTCGACACGGATCGTCGCCCGGAGTGCGTCGCTTGTCACGGCCAACGGCTCGTCCACCGTCGCGAGCCGCGCGCTGACCTGTTCGTCGCGGATGTGCTCGATCGCGGCAAAGGCGGCGTCCAGCGGAGCGTGGTCGATGCGGAGGGGGAGGTCGGGCGAGGCCTCGAGCCGGAAGAATCCCGGCGCGGTTCCACCGATCCACAAGAGCCGCCCATCGCGCAGCGCTTTCCATCCCCTCAGCGCTTGCATCGTGAGGCCCAGGCGATCCTGAAAGGCGGGATCACTCGCCGATCCATAAAACCACTTGACCGGCATGGGCCGCGCCACCGGC
>JBGPLF010000098.1:0-13395 GCA_041486265.1 bacterium | reverse complement strand
TCGCCAGGATCGAGGCAAGCGTGCGGAGATCCCCGGCGACGGGTTGCCGGTTCGCCATTAGGACGATCGCGCGCCCCTCGAGTGCCAGGTGCATCGAGTCGACCCTGGAGTCCTCTTCAATCACCTTCATGGCCGCGGCAGGATCCTGCTGCCCTATTGCGCCGACTGCGCGGTGAATGAGATTTCCGGCAAGACTGCCCATCCGGAGGATGTCATCTTCCAGGCTGTGTAATGTCTGGTCGAACCCCTCGCGGACCTGCGGTTGCATCGCATCCATGGCGATCAGGCTCTCCCCCGAGTTTGAGTTGATTTTGGCCCCATGCGCACTCGGACCATCCATCTACGGAGCTCACCGGCGCCTCCAATCTACCCGTTAGAAGTGAAAGCCACCCGAAGAATTGGCCATGCCTGTGTGAAAGATGCGTCAAATCCAGGCAACCCAAGCTTCGCCCGTTCTTGACACACCCTTGACTTCCAGTGTGTATCGTGGTGTTCGGAACAATGAATACTGTGGTCTCCGGCTCGTCTTCCCCAATCGCGGCGCTCTTCTTCAAGGACGGGCGCTTGATGCGGCTGCTCCGGGCGGCGGTTCCCCCCGCCTGGCGGCAACCACATCGCTCGGCGATCCTCATGCAATTCGAAGACGACTCTCGGTGGCTGGGCGTGAAGCTCGGCGTGCTCGTCCTCCTCGTGGTACTGGCCATGGTGCGCATAGGTCTGCTGTAGTCCGCTATCCCAGCGGCCTCCCGATGTGGTATTCTCGTTGCGGAAATGTCCAATCCTCAGCCCCGGGTGAGCTTGTCCGACCGTTCAACTCCGGCCCCAGCCTTCGGCAAAGAGCTCGAGCTGTTGGCGGAAATGGCGCAGACGATCCTGGACGCGGCAACCATCCTGGTTCCGGTCCTGGAGGGACGCCGGCCCGTCGACGAGGGCTGGGAAGCCATCCGGGACCTCGAGCACAAGGCTGACGCCATTGCCCGAGATCTGTTCGAGGCCCTGATCCCAGCGCGGCCCGCGCTGGGAATTGATCGCGAGGCTCTGCAGGCACTGACGGGCTACCTCGATGACGTCCTGGATGCGATCGAGGCTGCCGCCGCGCGCCTGGCGATCCACCGCGTCCGCCGGGCGATCCCTCAGGTGCGGGCGATGGGGGGCCTCGTCCTGGAGTGCGCCCAGGAGCTTGGGGTGGCGGTTGGTGCCGTCCGCCGGATGCAGGACGTGTTTCCGCACACACGCGCGCTCCACCGGCTCGAGAATCGCGGCGACGATGTGCTACGGGAAGCGATCGAGGCGCTCTTTGCAGGGCGGACCAATGCCAAAGACATCATCAAGTGGAAGGACATCTGCGAGACGCTCGAGGCGGCGACCGACCGATGTGAGGATGTCGCGAACGTCCTGGAGACCATCCTGGTGCAATCGGGCGCGCCGGACGTGCTCGGCGCTGGCCGACTCGTCCTGGACGTCGAGCGCCACGAAGCGGCCGTGGCCGAGAGGCCAATCCCCCTGACCGCCAAGGAGTTTGCCCTCCTCCACCTGCTGCTCCGCCACCAGGGGAAGGTCGTGCGGCGCGAGCGCCTTCTACGCGAAGTCTGGGGCGACGATTACTTCGGCGACTCCCGTACCCTCGATACTCATATCGGCTGGCTGCGCAAGAAGGTCGAACCGGGAGGCGGTGTCCGCCTGGTGGCCGTTCGCGGGATCGGCTACCGCCTCGACCTGACCCAATAGCACACCCCGGCCTGTAGTACTTCGCACGTCCCAATCTCCGGACGCTCTGGCCTTTGCGTCTTCTTGACATAGTGTTCACGTGACTTTGGCCCGCGTTTCACCTCCGGCTGATACGCTCGGGACAAAGGTTCCCTAACTGGAGTTGAACAAAGGAGGATACACAATGGCACGACCGTGGTTCCGCGCCATGGCTGTGGTGTTGAGCGCGATGATCATCATGGCGGGCGCAGGAGCTGTCCAGGCGCAGCAGGCCGTCACCCTGACCGGCGCCGGCGCAACGTTTCCGTTCCCACTCTACTCGAAGTGGTCGCAGGTGTACGAGGCAGAGAAGGGCGTTCGCATCAACTACCAGTCGATCGGATCCGGCGGAGGCATCCGGCAGTTTATCTCCAAGACCGTCGATTTCGGCGCCAGCGACGGCCCGATGACCGACGACCAAATCAAGGAGGCCGGCGGCCGTGTCCTGCATATCCCGATGGTCGCCGGCGCGGTGGTGCCCGTGTACAGCGTCCAGGGTGTCGGCCCAGGCCTCAACTTCACACAAGACGTGCTCGCCGACATCTTTCTGGGCAAGGTTACGAAGTGGAACGATCCCCGGCTTCTCAAGGACAACCCCACAGCAAAGCTTCCTGCCGCTGACATCGTGGTGGTACATCGTTCCGACGGGTCGGGTACCACGGCCATCTGGGTCAACTACTTGAGCAAGGTCAGCAATGAGTGGAAGACCAAGGTCGGCGAGGGAACGTCCGTTAACTGGCCCACCGGCCTCGGCGGGCGGGGTAACGAGGGTGTCGCCGGGCTGGTGAAGCAAACGCCCAACTCGCTGGGTTACGTCGAACTGGCCTATGCCTTGACCAACCAGATGACTTTCGCAAAGGTGCGGAACAAGGCCGGCCAGTTCATACAGCCGTCACTGTCCAGCACGACGAAGTCGATGGAGGGCGCCTTAAAACTGATTCCGGCTGATTACCGGATCTTCTTCACCGATCCGGACGGTCGGGACGGCTACCCGATTGCCGGCTTCACCTGGATCCTGCTCTACGGCGACCAGCCCGATCCGGTCAAGGCAAAGGCGCTCGTGGACTTCCTTTGGTGGGCTACGCACGACGGCCAGAAGTACGCGCCGACGCTGCTGTATGCGTCGCTGCCGAAGATCCTGGTGCAGCGCATCGAGGGGACGTTAAAGACAGTCACCTCTCAGGGGAAGGTGGCGCTGCCCTAAGAGTTCGCCTCGCCACCGAACAACGCGCAGCGGATCCCGCCTGGGGCACGGGGTTCGCTGCGCGCCTTCACCGGAGGGGGATTGCGTGGTTGAAACGGCAGAGGTGATGCGGGCGCCCGTGCGCACCACCGCCCAGGCGGGCGATCGGGTCTTTCAGGGAGTGCTGGCGGCGATGGCGGCCGCGGTGCTGGTCATCATGGCCGCGATGTTCATCGCGCTCACCGTAGCCGCATGGCCGGCAATCCACCGATTTGGGGCGGGATTCCTAGCCACCTCAACGTGGGACCCGGTGGCCGGAGAGTTCGGAGCGCTGCCGTTCGTCTACGGCACCCTCGTGTCTTCCACGATCGCTCTGGCGCTCGCGATTCCACTTGGGCTGGGCGTCTCGATCTTCCTGGCAGAGTTGACGCCGGAGTGGCTGCGGACACCTATCGGGTTCCTGGTAGAACTGCTGGCCGCCATCCCGAGTGTGGTCTACGGGTTGTGGGGTATCTTTGTCCTGGTGCCCTGGGTGCGGACGGCACTGACCCCGCCACTCAAGGCGACGCTGGGGTTTCTCCCACTCTTTCAGGGCCCACCTTTGGGTCTCGGGATGCTGACCGCGGGCCTGATTCTGGCGGTCATGGTCGTGCCTTTCATCGTCGCAGTCAGTACTGAGGTCATGCGCGCGGTGCCGAGATCGCAGCGGGAGGCCGCGCTCTCACTGGGCGCCACCGTGTGGGAGACGACCCGGACGGCGGTCATTCCGTATGCCCGTTCAGGCATCCTCGGTGCGATCTTTCTCGCGCTGGCCCGGGCCCTCGGCGAAACGATGGCGGTGACCATGGTGATCGGGAACGTCCCGCAGATCAAAACGTCGCTGTTGGCGCCCGCCTACACGATCTCCGCCGTCATCGCAAACGAGTTCGCCGAGGCCACGCAGGATCTCTATGTGTCCGCCCTGATCTATGCGGGACTCGTCCTGTTCGTCGTGACACTCGTGGTCAACATCCTTGCCCGCTTCCTTGTGTCGAAGGTGGCCCGGGGACCGAGCCTCATCCGGGAATGAGCGCAATGAACCTGGCTTACCGGCGGCGCAAATGGACGAACGCAGCCATGGCTGCGCTGACGTTCCTGTGCACCGCCGCCGTGCTGGCGCCGCTATTCATGATCTTGTTCTTCCTGATGCGGACGGGCCTGAGCGCGCTCAACCTGGACTTCTTTACACACCAACCGGGCGCTGCCGGCGAGCCAGGAGGTGGGATGGCCAACGCGATCGCGGGGACGCTGGTGTTGATCGGGATGGCCGGGCTGCTGGGAATCCCGATCGGTGTGCTCGGCGGGGTCTTCCTCTCAGAGTATCCGAGCAGTCGGATGGGGTATGCGACCCGACTCATGGCTGACGTCATGAACGGGATGCCAAGCATCGTGACGGGGCTGTTCGCGTATACGATCATCGTGCTGCCGTTGCGGCACTTCAGCGCGCTGGCCGGCGGGATCGCCCTCGGCGTGATGCTGATCCCAACGGTCATGCGGACCACCGAAGAGATCGTGCGGCTCGTGCCGCAGAGCCTCCGCGAAGCATCGCTCGCTCTGGGCATCCCCCAGTGGCGGACGATGCTGCGGGTCATCCTGCCCACCGCCGCTGGCGGCATCGTGACCGGTATCATGGTGGGGCTGGCCCGCATCGCGGGGGAGACGGCGCCCCTGCTCTTCACGGCCTTCGGGAACCGGTTCTGGAATTGGAACCCACTGCAGCCGATTGCAGCGCTGCCGATCCAGCTCTTCGCGTACGCTATCTCGCCGTTCGACGACTGGCACCGGCAGGCCTGGGCTGGCGCCCTGGTCCTGGTGATGATGGTCCTGCTCATCAACGTTGCGGCGCGCTCTGTGGTGAGCCGGCTGGTCAGGCTGCGCTGAAATTGGAGCGGGAGGGGGTGGAGAGCGTGATGCAAGTCGAGCGGGTAGAACCGAACTCGGGGCTGGCCAGTAGGGCCATCATCGATCATGCCGGCGGGATCGAGGCGCGGCGCGTCCATGCCTGGTTCGACGGGCACCACGTCTTGCAAGGCATCAGCCTCAAGGTTGCCGCGCGCCAGGTCACGGCGATCATCGGGCCATCGGGGTGCGGTAAGTCCACGTTCCTGCGCTGCCTGAACCGGATGCACGAGCTCATCCCGCGCGCATCGGCCAGCGGCCAGGTGTTGCTCGACGGTCGAGACGTCTACATGCCGGGGATCGACCCGGTCCTGGTCCGGCGCCGGATCGGGATGGTGTTCCAGAAGCCCAATCCGTTTCCCACGATGAGCGTTTACGATAATGTGGCCGCGGGACTGAGACTGGCAGGCGAACGTGATCGCCGCACGCTGGATAAGGTCGTGGAGCGCAGCCTGCGGGCCGCCGCCCTGTGGGAGGAGGTCAAGGATCGCCTGAGCAAACCAGGTACCAGCCTGTCCGGGGGCCAGCAGCAGCGGCTCTGCATCGCACGGGCCCTGGCCGTTTCGCCGGAGGTGCTGCTCATGGACGAGCCGTGCTCGGCCCTCGATCCGGCGGCCACGCTCCGCATCGAAGAGCTGGCTCGGGCGCTGGCCAGGCAGATTACGATCGTCATCGTGACGCACAACATGCAGCAGGCGGCTCGTGTGTCCGACATCACTGGATTCTTCCTGAATGGAGAGCTGATCGAGGTCGGCGTGACGGACGAGATCTTCACCCGGCCCCGCGACCACAGGACAGAGGATTACATTACCGGCAGGTTCGGATGAGCCCGCCGGAGTAGTTGTTGGGCCATCGGAACGCACTGAAGATGGAACGTAGGGCGGCAACCGGAGGTCGGGCGTGACGCGCGAACTCTACCTCAAAGAACTTGACACGCTCAAGACGGACGTCGTTCGTATGGCGACGATGGCCGGAGAGGCCATCCATGGGGCCGTCGAGGCACTCCGCGACCGCGACATTGCGCGGGCCGATCGCATCATCGCCGAAGACGACAAGATCGATGCGCTCCACATGGACCTGGAGAACCGGTGCATGCGGCTGCTGGCCACCCAACAGCCCATGGCCTCCGACCTGCGCGCCATCGCGTCGGTGCTCGCGATCACGATCGACCTCGAGCGGATGGCGGACCACGCCGAAGGGATCTCGAAGGCGGCCAAACGCCTGGCCGACCAGCCGCTGCTTAAGCCGCTGATCGACATACCCCGCATGGAGGAGTTGGTGCAGCAGATGCTCCGAGAGGCCATGGACGCCTTCCTGCGCCGCGATCCAGATCTGGCGGAAGCCATGACAAAGAAGGATGATGAAATTGACGGCCTGCGAAGCCAGGTCTTTCGTGAGTTGTTGACCTACATGTTGAGCGATCCGAAGACCACACCCCGGGCGCTGGAACTGCTGCTCGTCGCCCAGCACCTGGAGCGGGCCGCGGACCACATCACGAATATCGGCGAGCGGGTAATCTACATGGTCACCGGCGAATTGCGAGAGCTGAATGTGTGAGAAGGCCGATTGTCGACGGCGGAGACGCTGCTCGCTGACAAGGGTAAGAGTCACGTAGGCAGACGAGATGAACGGACTTCACGTGGTCCTGGGAGCTAGCGGGGGCGCGGGGAGCGCCGTGGTGACAGAATTGTCGGCGCGAGGAGCCCGCGTGCGCGCCGTGAGTCGCAGCGGGCGAGGAGAGCCGCTGCCCGGCGTCGAGTACGTGCGCGGGGACGCGGCCGATGGCGAGAGCCTCAAGGCCATCTGCCGCGACGCCGCCATCGTCTACCACTGCGTCAATGTGCCCTACCCCGAATGGGCCAGACGACTCCTCCCCATCGCCGAGGCGGTCGTCGGGGCCGCGGCGGGAGCCGGCGCACAACTGGTGGTGATGGACAATCTGTACATGTATGGCCCTCCAGATGGCCCCATGACCGAGACGACACCCAGGGCCGCGCGGGGCCGCAAGGGCAGGTTGCGCGCCAGGCTCGAAGACTACTTTCTGGATGCGCACCGCACAGGTTCGGTCCGTCTCGCGATCGGCCGGGCCTCGGACTTCTACGGCCCGGCGGCCAACAGCGCCCCCAACATGTTGGTGTTCAGGCCGGCCATCGAGGGCAAGGCAGCGTCCTGGGTAGGCACCTTGGACGTCCCGCATACCCTGAACTATCTCCCCGACGTCGCCCGCGGACTGGTAACCCTCGGAGAGCGGGATGAGGCCTTGGGCGAGATCTGGCATCTGTCGGCCGCCGAACCCCCAACAGGGCGACAGTTCATTGAGATGGTGTTTCAGGAACTCGGCCAGCCGCCCAAGATGCGCGTCATCAGCCGGCCGATGATGCTGCTGGCCGGTCTGTTCTCGCCGATGATCCGCGAGAGCGCCGAGGTCTACTATCAGTTCGAGCGGCCGTTTATCATGGATTCCTCGAAATTCGAACACGCCTTCGGCAAGCAGGTGACTCCGCACCGCGAAGCGATACGCGAGATCCTTCGCTTCGCGCCATGAGGAAGGGCCGACCACATCGCACATTTCGGTGAGTGCCTGATCTACCTGGTGACCGGCGAGCTGCGCGAGCTGAACGTCTAGTGAGGACGCTTGTGCCTCGAGTACTCTTCGTCTGAACGCACAACAGTGCCCGCTCGCAGATGGCTGAAGGGTTGTTCAACGCCCTGGCGCCGTCGGGCTGGCGGGCTGGGTCCGCGGGGACGGATCCGGGCGAGCATCGATCGAAGTGTTTCGAGACATCCGCGACGAACTCTAGAGGCGCATCGCCATCCTGATTCAGGATCTGACCGGAGAGGACAGATGAGCGATCGTTCGAAATCCGTGCTGGCCTTTGTCGAGATCCCGCGGGGCAGCCGCAACAAGTACGAGTTCGACGCGATCCACGGCGGCATCCGCCTCGACCGCGTCCTCTACTCGCCGCTCCATTATCCTGCCGACTATGGATTCGTCCGGGACACTCTGGCCGAGGACGGCGACCACCTTGACGTCCTCATCTTCACCTACGAATCCACCTTCCCCGGCTGTCTGGTGGAGGTGCGGCCGATCGGCATGCTGGACATGCGCGATGAGAAGGGGATCGATCAGAAGATCCTGGCGGTGCCGGTCGGCGATCCCCGGTTCGATGGTGTGACGGACCTGGATGACGTGCCGCCCCACTTCCTGAAAGAGGTGCAGCACTTCTTCACGGTCTATAAGACCCTTGAGGAGAAGCCGGTTGAGATCTATGGTTGGGCCGGGGCGGTGGAGGCCTGGCGGTTGCTGGATGAGGCCCAGCAGCGCTTTCAGGACAATCCGCACTCCGGCTGAGGGCGGCGAGGCGCCGGGTCCTAGCCCGTCACCCCCAACTGGCGCCGGAGATCGGTCCCATCGAAGTACAGCTTTTCCCCCGTGAACAACCCGGCCTCTCCCACGGGGAAGAAGATCACCAGCGGGAACTCAACGCGGTTGCCGCTGGGAGGGATCCCCAGCCACTCGCCCGTGTGGGTTCCGTAGACAATGGATTCCTCGACCAGACAGTGCTCGTCAATGACGTGCCGCAGCAGCGTGAGCTTCACGTCGGGGAGCGCCGCCCACAATTCGCGGTAGAAGCGGCGCACTTCGTCTTTGCCTCGATAGAAGATCTTCCAGGGGACGATCTCGTAGATGGCGTCGTCCGTCACAGTGGCCACCAGGTCCTCAAGTTGCCGGGCGTTTTCGGCGACGGCATGCCGGTACCAGAGCGCTTTGACCTCAGCGGGCGTCATGGTGTCTGGCGCGAGCCTCCTTCCGTCACTGCGAGTGAGAGAGCATGCGAGGTCGATTGCTACGCCGTCAACAGCCTTACTCCTGCTGCTCAAGGTGCTGCAAACGCTGGAAGTTCAGCCGATCGATTTAGCAGAGGACTGCATTGGCGCGTTGTCCTACAATAGGGTGTGACGATGGGTCACTTCCAGGTCGAGATCGAACTCTTCCCTGCCGGCGGAGGCTTGCCGCAAGTCCAATCTGTGCTTGTCGATACCGGAGCCTCGTACATTGTCCTGCCTCGAAGCCTCTTGAGTTCTTTGGGGTATCGACCAGTGGACACCCAGCGGGTGATCTTCGCCACTGGCGCCGCAGCCGTTTGGGAGGTCGCCGAGGTCAGAGTTCGGCTGCAGGGCAGGCTGCGAACAGTCTTGGCTTTTCTCGCCCCCGACCAGTCCCCCAAGCTGCTGGGCGCTCAGACGCTGGAAAGCTTCGGTCTGGGTGTTGACCCGCTCGGCCGGCGCCTGATCCCGGTTGACGCCTACCTTGCGTGACCAGGAGGCGCTCCTCAGCCCAGTCTCTTGACATAGCGGATCAGCCCGAGCGTACTCAGGCGCATCGCCATGACGACCTCAAACCGGTCGGAGCTACCTGGACCCGCGAGGTTACTCGTCTCCGCCGCCGCAACCGCGCGCAGCCGCTCGATGATCGTATCTTCATCCAGGCCGTCCTCGAGCGCGGTCTGCACAAGCGTGACCGCCTCGTGGAGGCGGTGCTGCAGTTGGGTAAGCAGCGCGTCCGCCCAGGTGTGCGCGCCGAAGTGCGTCAGCAGCAGCCGCCGGGGGCGTAGCGCGCGGAGGCGCGCGATCGTCGCGTCCCAGGCGGGTATGTCGATCTCCGGCGGCGGCGTTGGGGGTCGCACAAACCGGGAGCCCGGCAGCGCGACCCCCGCCGCGTCGCCGGTGAAGACATCGCCGGCCAGGGGATCATGAAACACATGGTGATGCCGCGCGTGTCCCGGGGTGTCGATGGCCGTGATCCGGCGCGATCCCAGAAGAACGTGTGCGCCATCTTCCAGGATGTGGACCTGCTCACGCGGGACCGGGATCACCTCGCCGAACAGCCGGTCCATCTGATCTCCATAGAGGCGGCCCGCGCTCTGCAGCAGCCGCGAGGGATCGATCAGGTGCGGCGCGCCCAGCGGGTGCACGTACACGTCGAGATGGGGATATCGCTGCGCGAGCACGCCGACGGCGCCGGCATGGTCCAGATGGATGTGCGTGACCGCCAGGGCCTTCAGGTCGCGGGGATCCAGACCTGCGGCCCGGATACCTTCCAGCAGCGTATCGACGGTGGACCCGGATCCGGTCTCGATCAGCGCCGGCCGGTCTCCCGTCAAAAGGAAGACGCCGACCGCTTCGGGCGTGCCGGCGTAGCGGGTGTCGATCAGGGTCAGGTCGTCGGCCAGGCGCGCGGTGCGTGTCATCACGATGTCTCCGATGAGGTCCGGGACCACAATACCACAGGCGCACCGGCCTCGGGCTTTGACCTGACACAAGCGAGGCCGAATCGCATACAATGGTGGTCGCCCGGCGTCATCGACCCTGGCAGGATGGAAGGCCGGCCCGATGAAACACAGGGCCCCATACATTTCGTGTGTAAGGAGTCGTTCTCATGGCACGCACGAACAAGCCAAGCCAGGACGCCAAGCAGCAACGGCGCGAGACCTCGCGTCAAGCCAGAATGGAGGAAGAACGGCGGCTGCGCTCGAAGCGGCGCTGGCAATCCCTGGCAATCTACGGGGGCGTCATCATCGTCGTGCTGGTGGTTGGGGCCCTGATCGCCCGATCAGCACTCCGTCCCGGTCCGGGCGAGTACTTCGCCAGTCAGGGTCGGGACCACATCCCCGCCGCGCAGCGGCACCCTGCCTACAATTCGAACCCGCCGACCTCAGGGTGGCACGACCCCAGCCCGGCGAACTGGGGTACCTACCGGACAGAGATCCCCGACGAGGTCCTCATTCACAACCTCGAGCACGGCGGCATCTGGATCTCCTACAAGGATCCGAGCGATTCCGCCCTGGTGGAGAAGCTCGAGGCCCTGGCGGAGCGCTACAAGTCCAAGGTGATCGTGACGCCGCGGCCCAAGAACGACAGCCCGATCGCCGTGGCCGCCTGGACCCGGCTGATGAAGTTGGACGCGTACGACGAGAGGAAAATCGTCGACTTTATCAACACCTACAAGAACAAGGGGCCGGAGCAGGTGCCCGACTAAGGTTTAATCCAGGATCCCCTCTAGAGAGCGTGCCTCAGATGAATCGTTGTGACGCAGGTCGCGTCCCCTGAGAACGACGAGAACGTGCTCGTCCCCTCGCGCCCGCCGAAGCTGAACGTCACGACGTAGTTCTTGTTCTGCGGCAGCCACCACTCGAGAAAACCATCAGACCCTGTGCGAACTGTGCCCGTCCGCTGGACAGTCCCATCGGGGGACCGCAGCGAATACCGCAGGGCGACCAGTCTGAGCTCCCCCTGGCACGAGCCTTTCGCGTGGAATGTACACGGGTGAGTAGTGGTCAGGTACGGGGAGATGGCCACATAAAAACCTGTTTGGGCGCTTCGGACCGGGACCCCACTGAACAGCAGAATCAGCGCCAGCGCAACAACGGTTGTTCGCATCGTGCTCCTCCCGAGATCCAGATTCCTATCGCGCACATTGGGGTCGTTTCGCCTTAAGGCGGCCTTAACGCCTGAGTCGCCCACTGAAGTTACGATGTGGCTCAGACGCACTCCGTGGCAGGTTCGGCAGCGTGCCCGGTATGGCACTGGGCTCTCAAGAGGCTTGAAGTGTCTGCGTGGAGCCTTTACGTTATGCATCACCAGGCTCGTAGCCTCCGGAACTTGAGCGCATTCGGCCGCCCGGTGCGATTGCGAGGGGGATGAGAACATGCTGAGACAAGACCACGAGCACCCCCACACGGGCCACGTTTCATGCCACTGCGGCGAATCGTGCCTCTCATGCCAGGCTGCGATCTTGAGCACCTCCTGTGGGTGCGAGTTTGAGGCCAAACAATTCGAGTACAACGTCGAGGACCACGTCAACACGCACGCTCACCATGAGACCCGGCACGGGATGGCTGAGGCGCACGATCACGATGCGATGATGGCCGATCCGCGCATGGCCCGCTTCATGGAGGCCGACATGCGCCGGCGGTTCCTCTGGTCGCTTGTCCTGACTGTCCCGGCGGTGCTCTACTCGCCGCTGGGGGCGAACCTCCTGGGTGTTCGCCTGCCGGAGCCGATCCCGGCCAACTGGATCCTCTTCTTGCTGACCACGCCGGTCGTCTTCTGGACGGGCTCGGTCTTCATCACCGGCGCCTACCACTCGCTTCGCAAGCGCGCTCTCAACATGTCGGTGCTGATCAGCGTTGGGGTCCTCGCCGCGTACCTGTTCAGCGTGCTCATCACACTCCTGAGTGCCGGGGAGACGTTCTATGAAGCTGTTGCCATGCTGGTGACCTTCGTCCTCTTCGGGCACTGGATGGAGATGCGGTCCCGCCGCGGTACGTCCGACGCCCTGCAGGCGCTCTTCAACCTGGTCCCGCCGAAAGCCCGCGTCGTGCGCGACGGGAAGGTCGTCGACGTGCCGACCAGCGAGATCCAGCCGGGCGACACCGTCGAGGTGCGGCCCGGCGACCGTGTGCCCGTGGATGGCGAGGTCACGCAGGGAGAGACCGCAATCGACGAGTCGCTCGTCACCGGCGAGTCCCTCCCGGTGGCTAAGCGAACCGGTGATCAAGTCATTGGGGGCACCATCAACCAGTCGGGGTCGATCCAGTTCAAAGCCATGAAAGTTGGTGAGGAAACCGCGCTGGCGCAGATCGTGAAACTGGTCGCAGAGGCGCAATCGTCCAAAGCGCCGGGGCAGCGCCTCGCGGATCGTTGGGCTCAGTATCTCGTCATCGTAGCCGTCGGGGCCGGGGTCGTGACCTTCGTCGTCTGGTACGGCGTGATGCGCGAGACGCTCCTAGTGGCGCTGACGTTTGCGATCTCGGCCGTGGTGATCGCCTGCCCCGACGCCTTGGGTCTGGCCACACCGACCGCCGTCGCGGTCGGCACGGGCCTTGGGGCCCGGCACAACATCCTGATCAAGAACGCGACCACGCTAGAAGGGCTCTCACGGATTACGGCCGTCGTAATGGACAAGACCGGGACGCTCACTGCGGGCCACCCCCGCCTCACCGATGTGGAAGGGGTAAACGGCTTTCCGGCCCAGGAGGTGCTGCGCCTCGCCGCCGTGGCGGAATCTCGGTCCAGCCACCCACTGAGCAAGGCGGTGCTGGAAGAGGCCGAGCGGCGGGGGCTCTCGACCGGCGCGCAGATCACACGCTTTGAGAACATTGCCGGGCACGGTGTACAGGCGACGGTAGAGGGAAAGGATGTGCTCGTGGGGACCCCCAGGTTGATGCGCGAGCGGGGCCTCGACCTCGCCCCGTTGCAGGCCCACATGGATCGTCTGCTTGGGGAAGGCAAAACGCTGATGGTCGTCGCGATCGACAACCGGGTGGCTGGGATGGCCGGCGCGGCCGATCTGGTGCGCGACACTTCAGCCAGGGCCGTCGAGGGTCTCCGGCGGCTGGGAGTCGAGGTGGCAATGATTACCGGCGACAATCGGTCGACCGCAGAGGCGGTGGCGAAACGTCTGGGTATCGAGCGGGTCTTTGCCGAGGTGCTGCCCGAACAGAAGGCCGACTATGTCAAGCAGC